>JBBRKU010000253.1:0-4431 GCA_038231735.1 Actinomycetales bacterium
CGCCGTCGAGCGGCAGGCCCGGCAGGACATTAAAGGCGCCGATCAGCAGATTCGCCCAGACAAAAATGTTGGCCAGCGTGGCGAAAACCGCATCGGAGAGCGAAGTTGCGGTCCCCAGATTCGTGAGGAGCAGCCAGCCCAGACCCGCCAGCACCAGATTGGCCGCCGGCCCGGAGAAGGCCACCACCAGGGACCGGCCGGGCGTGGCGGTGAAATTTTCGAACTGGGTATGGCCGCCCCAGAGATTCAGCACGATTTTCTGCGTGGGCCAGTGGTACATCTTGGCCGCCAGCGCGTGCGACAGCTCGTGGACCAGCACCGAGAAGAGCAGCAGCAACGCGTAAATGAACGCAATGCCGTAGGCGCCGGCACCGAGCCCGGGAAAGCCCTGGGACAGCTGCGGACCAAAGACGATGACCGTGAAGGCGGCAATCAGGAACCACGAATAGGCCAGGATAATCGGGATGCCGGCAATCCGGCCCAGCGGTATTCCTTCGCGCGGCGCCCGCGTTGCCGGTGCGGGAGCGCTCACTCTGCGGTTCCCTGCATGGCCACGCGAGCGGCAGCTAGCGCGCGCAGATCATCCACGGTCCGTCCCACCAAGGTGGGCCAGGTGGTGCGGCCCGGATGTTCCGGGAGCGGAACCACATGCGGGATGGCCACGGTGACCACACCCGAAGCCTGCGCGGAGGCAACACCGGGGACCGAGTCTTCCAGGGCGACGCAGTGGTCCAGAGTCAGCGACGGGTCCAGGACCTGCAGCCGTTCCACCGCGGTCAGGTAGGGCTCGGGGTGGGGCTTTCCGTGCGTGACCGAGTCCCCGGTGACCATGAATTCGAAATACTGCTCCGGCAGGGAGCTGACGATTTCGGCGGCCAGCGGTCCCTCGCTCATGGTTACCAGGGCACAACGGACATCCTGCTCAAAAAGCTCATGCAACAGCTCCCGCGCCCCCGGCCGCCACGGGACTTCCTTACGCACCTGGCCGATGACCTCGACGGTGAGGTGGTTGATGATGGCACGGCTGTCCATGGTCACCCCGGCGTTTCGCAGGACCTGGCTTGAATAGACCAGCGATTGGCCCACCAGGGAGATGGCCTGCTCCGCGCTCCACGCGCCGCCGTGCGCCTCCACCAGGGTCCGCTCCGCCGCGATCCAGTAGGGCTCAGTGTCCACCAGCGTGCCGTCCATGTCCCAGAGCACCGCCCGCAGGGCACCCTCCCGGATGGTGCCGGCGATGCTGGTGTCGCCGGAGCCGGCGGGCACCCCCGTCGTGCTGGCAGGGACACTGGAAATTGCCTGAGATTGCATTAACCCAGTCTACGGGCCGCGTCGTAGGGTGGAGACGTGATGAGTTTTGACGAAGGCGCCACTACGCCGGTGAACCGGCTGATCGAACCCGTGCCCGACGGCGAACGGGTCACCGTCATGCTCGCCGCCTTCGAAGGCTGGAACGATGCCGGCGAGGCAGCCAGCGAGTCACTGAAATTTCTTCATCAGCTCTGGGGCGGCAAGAAAGTCGCCACCGTGGACCCGGACGACTACTACGACTTCCAGTTCACCCGCCCCTCCGTCCGGCGCAGCAGCAACGGCGGCCGCAAGATCAAATGGCCGACGACGAAAATCGCCAAGGCGTCCGTGCCGAATTCCAATCTGGACGTCATTTTTGTGCACGGCATAGAGCCGTCGTACAAATGGCGCGCCTACACCGCGGAGCTGCTGGCCTACGCCGCCGAGCTGAGTGTCAACTATGTGGTGCTGGTCGGTGCCCTGCTGGCGGACGTCCCGCACAGCCGTCCCATTCCCGTGACCGCCACCAGCGACGACGATGACCTGCGTGAGCGGCTGAACCTGGAGACCTCCCAGTATGAGGGGCCCATTGGTATTGTCGGCGTCCTTGCCGAGCTCGCCCTGCTGGCAGGCCTGCCCACCATTTCACTCTGGGCGGCGGTGCCGCACTATGTGGCACAGTCGCCGTCACCCAAGGCGCAGCTTGCCCTGCTGAACCGGATCGAGGAACTCCTGCAGGCTCCCTTCGATACCCGCGAGCTCCTCGAGGATGCCCAGGCCTGGGAACGCGGCGTGGATGAACTGGCCACCGAAGACCCGGAAATCGCCGCCTACGTCCGGCAGCTCGAAGAGGCGAAGGACACCGCGGACCTGCCCGAGGCCAGCGGCGAATCCATCGCCCGCGAATTCGAGCGCTACCTCAAGCGCCGGGGCAAGGAATCACCCTAGCCCAAGAGGATTCAGCCCAGTACGATCCCGAGCAGCGCTTCAACGGCGTCCCTCACCAGGGCGGCTTCCTCGGAGCTGTGCCCGGCCTGCCGGGTGGCTTCATCGGCCCACAGGTCGACGGCGGCCACGGCGCGCGGGGCATCCAGGTCCTGCGATAACGCGGCCCGCATGCCCGCCACCAGGATTTCCGCCGATCCCGGTGGCGTGGAATCCAGGGCCGAACGCCAGCGCGCAAGCCGGGTCTGCGCCTGCTCCAGTACCTCGTCCGTCCAGAACCAGTCGCTGCGGTAGTGATGGGCCAGGATGGCCAGCCGGATCGCCGCCGGATCCACGCCGTCGTGCCTGAGCCTGGAGACCAGCACCAGGTTTCCCCTTGACTTGCTCATCTTCTCGCCGTCCAGCCCCACCATCCCGGTGTGGGCGTAGTGCCGGGCCATCGGCACACCGCTGAGCGAATACGCGTGCCCGGCCCCCATCTCGTGGTGCGGGAAGATCAGGTCCGATCCGCCGCCCTGGACGGTAAACGGCTCCGGCAGGAAACGCTGGGAGATCACCGTGCACTCAATATGCCAGCCCGGTCGTCCGGCGCCCAGGCTGCCGCCGTCCCAGCTGGGCTCGCCCTCGCGCGCCACGCGCCACAGCAGCGGATCCAGCGGATGCCGCTTCCCCGACCGGTCCGGGTCCCCGCCGCGCTCGGCGAAGACCGGCAGCATCTGGGCCGGGCTCAGGCCACTGATCTGCCCAAGCCACCAGGCGCCGTCGTTCGCGTCCGGCCGCTCCGCAGTCTCCCCCAGCCCGCGGGCCGAGGCCGCCTCGACGGAGAAGTAGATGTCCCCCTCCGGCTCCGCTGCGGAACCTTCGGACCCTCCCGACCCGGCGACCGCGTAGGCCAGTCCCGCTGCGACCAGCTTCTGGATCTGCGGCACAATCCAGCCGATCGATTCCACGGCCCCGATGTAATGGTCCGGGGCCAGCACGTTGAGCGCTTCCATATCGCCGCGGAACAGCTGCGTCTGCTCCGCGGCCAGGTCCTGCCAGTCCACGCCGTCACGGATGGCCCGCTCCAGCAGCGGGTCATCCACATCGGTGACATTCTGCACAAACGCCACCGCGGCCCCGACATCGCGCCACGCCCGGTTCAACAGGTCGAAGGCCACGTACGTCGCGGCGTGCCCGATGTGCGTTGCATCGTAGGGGGTGATGCCGCAGACATAGAGACTGGCCTCCTCCTGGACGGGCAACGGCCGGATCCGGCCGGAGCTGGTCTCCTGCAGGTAGAGGGCGGGCATAGCTCCGGAGAGCTGGGGAACGGGGCGGGAATTCCACGATTTCACAGAATCGAGCCTACTGGCCGGCACTGATAACGCCGAAACCCAGCAACAGGTAGACCAGCAGGCCAAGGGCGATCCGGTACCAGACGAAGATCCGGTAGCTGTTGGTCGAAATGTAGCGCAGGAACCAGCCGATGATGACATAGCCGACGCCGAAGGCAATGACCGTGGCCAGCACGGTCTCACCGATGCCGAAGGGACTCTGGGTTCCCTCATGCTTGACGAAAACCTTGAACAGCTCATAGAAACCGCTGCCGAAGACCGCCGGAATGGCCAAAAGGAACGAATAGCGGGCGGCCGCTTCACGCGTGTAGCCCATCAGCAGCCCGGCCGTGATGGTGCCGCCGGAGCGCGACACGCCGGGGATCAGCGCCAGCGCCTGGGCGAAACCGTAAATGATGCCGTGCCGGACGGTGATGTCCTCCAGCTGCCGCTGCTGTTTTGCCAACGCATCGGCCACGGCCAGGATCATGCCGAAGACAACCAGCGTCGTGGCGACGATCCACAGATTACGCAGAGAGGACTCAATGGCCGTCTGGAACAACAGGCCCAGCACCACGATCGGCACGCTGCCGATGATGACCAGCCAGCCCATCCGCGCGTCCGGATCATTCCGGGGCACCCTGCCGCCCAGCGACCCGACCCAGGCCCGCACGATGCGCACAATGTCGCGCCAGAAGAAGACGACGACGGCGGTCTCGGTGCCCAGCTGGCTGACCGCGGTGAACGCGGCCCCCGGATCCGAGCCGCTGGGCAGGAACTTACCCACGATGAAGAGGTGGGCGCTGGAAGAGATGGGAAGGAATTCGGTCAGACCCTGAATCAGGCCAAGGAAGGCAGCTTCAAACCAGTTCACGTTCCG
>JBBRKU010000254.1:0-4425 GCA_038231735.1 Actinomycetales bacterium
CCTCAAGGCGGCGCGCCGCGGCTACGAGCTGTCGGTGGTGGACGTCGGCCGCAGCCGAGAGGGGCTCTCGTCCCTTGGACAACACTGCGACCAGCTGCTGGCCATTTCGCCCGCCCGGCTCCGGTGCGTTGTAGCGACCGCCCAACTGATCAATGAGCTGCCGGCAGTGCCGATCTCCTTGGTGGTCCGGGGACCGATGCGGGACGGCCTGGACGCAGAACTGATCGCGGACTCGGTCGGGGTACCGCTGGCCGGGGTCATGCCTGCACTTCGCTCCGTGGCAGCGGCGACCGAGCATGGACAGCTGCTTTCGTTGGCCAGGAACCGGAACGTCAGGCGGCTGGCAGCATCCATCCTGGCGGACCTGAAGGAGCGGGCCGGATGAGCCGTCATGCTGCCCGCGCAGAGTTGAGAGCCGTTGATGAATCGCTGCTGGCCGCGGTGCGGGAAACGGTGCTCTCCCAGTCGGGACCGGTTACGCCCGTGCGTGTTGCCGCGGCCGTGCAGGCCAGCGGTCGGCTGCTGGGGACCGCCGGGTCGATGGCCGCCGTCGAGCGGATCAGCGCCGAACTCAGCGGCTTCGGACCCCTCCAGCCGTTGCTGAAGGACCCGGACGTGACGGATATCTTCGTCAATGGTCCAGACTCCGTCTGGGCGGACAGGGGCAACGGTCCGGAACGCACGAGCATTAGCTTCGCGGGTCAGCGGCAGATCCGGGCACTCGCCGTCCGTTTAGTCTCTTCCGGTGGCCGCAGCTTGGACGACAGCTCGCCTTGCGTCGATGTCAGGCTCGACGGCGGCTACCGGGTCCACGCGGTGCTGCCCCCTGTCTCGCCCGCAGGAACCATCCTGTCCATCCGGATCCGGCGGGCCGAGGTGTTTAGCCTGGAGGAGCTGGTGGCGGCGGACTTCATGGACCCAGCTCTGGCCTCCCTGCTTCGCTCGGTGGTGGTCCGCCGGCTGAGCTTTTTGATCAGCGGGGCCACGGGATCGGGAAAGACAACGTTGCTTTCGACCCTGCTCGGTCTTTGCGGTCCCAGGGAGCGACTGGTCCTGATCGAGGATGCGGCCGAACTGGACCCGGACCACCCGCACGTGCTGACCCTGGAGAGCCGGCACGCCAATGCCGAAGGCGGCGGGACCGTGGACCTCGCCGAACTGGTCCGGCAGGCCCTGCGGATGAACCCCACCCGGCTGGTGGTCGGAGAATGCCGTGGCGCGGAGGTCCGGGAGCTGTTCTCCGCTCTCAACACGGGTCACCGGGGTGGTGGTTGCACCGTCCACGCCAATGGCGCCCGCGATATACCGGCTAGGCTCGCGGCCCTAGGTGCCTTGGCGGGCCTCGGCGTCGAGGCGGTGGCGTTGCAGGCCGCGAGTGCGCTGGACCTGGTGATCCATCTGGAGCGCGGGCCGTCGGGACGCCGTGTGGCGGAAATAGCCGTGGTGGCGCTCAACTCCGGCACGTTGTGCGTGGTTCCGGCCGTCAAGGTCCCGGACCAGGGGAACGGACCGCGGGCTTCTTACGGCCCGGGATGGGAACGGCTCCAGCGGATGCTGGAAGGCGCCGGGAACGGATGAAGCCTTTTCTTGTGTTCACAGTTCTGGCTGTGGCCTGCTGGCTGCTGTTCCGGTCGGCGCCCCGGTGGAAGCAAATGGTCGGCCCTCGGATTGTCCGCCCGGTCATCGCCGGGCGGCGGGGGCTGCTGCCAGACGGAGCGCCCGAACAAACAGAGCGCGGTCCTGCCACGGACTCCACACCGACCCGGGGCGGCAGCTGGCGCAGGCCTCGAGCTGGACCCGCGGACGGGACCGAAATGGTGCGGCTGGTCCGTGAACTTTCTGCGCTGCTGGCCGCGGGCCGCTCGGGCAGCCAACTGTGGGCGGACGTCATGAGGGCCCGGGCCGGGCCGGCGTGGACAACCGGCCCCGCGTCGGGGGAGACCGGCCGCCCGCTGGCGGGGCGAGACGTGGTTCGAGCCTTCCTCATGGCCCAGTTGCGGGCCGCACACCGCGCCGCCCAAATGGGCCTGAGTCCCAGCGAAGCCCTCCGTGGCGGTTGCGCGGTGGCCCCATTGCCGAGTTACCGGGACGGCGAGCTCAGAGTCTGGCGCGGGCTGGCGGCGTGCCTGGATGTTGCCGAGATCAGCGGCGCGCCGCTGGCCACCGTCCTGCAGCGCTTCGCGGTTCAGCTCGAGTCCGATCTGGATGCCGCCGCCATCAGGGAGACAGCGCTGGCGGGCCCCAAGGCAACGGTCCGGCTGCTAACCTGGCTCCCGGTTCTCGGGCTGGGGCTGGGCATGCTGATGGGTGTTGATCCGGTCTCCTTCCTCATCGGCGGCCCGGTTGGCTGGGCCGCCCTGCTCAGCGGGACCGGGCTCATGATCGCCGGCCGGTACTGGTCCCGGACGCTAATATCCGCGGCCGCAGCTTCAGAACCGTGACCATGAATGGCCTGCTGCTTTTCGTGCTGCTCGCCGTCGGAGCCGTCCTGCTCCTTGCCGCGGACACCCGGTACCGGTGGCAGCGGGTGGTATCGGGTAGCCGTACGATCCCGGCGCAAGCGGCGTCCCCGAGGGCCCAGGGAATCGACGATGCACCGCTCATGCTGGAACTGCTTGCGACCTGTCTGGACTCGGGGCTGCCATTGGTGCGGGCCTTGGAATTGCTGGCAACCGTGGCCACGGACAGGGTCAGTCAAGGGCTAACCGTGGTGGTGGCCGGCCTCAGCATCGGCGCGTCCTGGCAAAGCTCCTGGTATCCCGTCCTGCACGATCCGCAGCTGGCCCGGGTCTACGACTCCCTGACGTTCGCTGCCTTGACCGGCGCGGCGTCGTCGTCGCTCCTTTACGCGGAAGCCGCCCAGCTGCGGCGTTCCTCCCAGCGTGCCGCGGAGAAGCGGGCGGCAGCCCTGGGAGTCAAGCTTGTCATCCCTCTGGGGCTGTGTTCATTGCCAGCCTTCATCTGTCTGGGCGTCGTGCCTGTGGTGCTGGCGCTGGTTCCGTCGTTCCATTAACGGCGGTACAACGACCGATGTATTCCTCCACAGCCGGCCCCGCACCACCGCGGCCCCACTTGGCGCAAGCCGCCACTCCCGCGGCGGCGCAATGGACGGAAGAGTGGACGCCAGCCGGCCTTGCGGCGGGACAGCCAGTGGAACGAGGAATCAGTTGAGAAAGCCCATAGGAGCACGTGAAGTCAACTCCGGCGCTCCGGAGCAGGATGACGAACCGGAGGTGAACGTCCGGGAGATTTTTCCTGGAGCCGCTAACCGGCCACCCTACCGCCCGCCTTCCCGCCCCCGGCGGCGGTGCCCGGCGGGATCGGAGCTGGGCATGGCCACGGCCGAATACGCCATAGCCACACTCGCCGCCGTGGGCTTCGCCGGGCTGCTTGTGGTGATCCTGAAGAGCGATGAGGTACGCGGATTCCTGCTCGGAATTATCCGCAGTGCCCTAAGTCTGCCCTGATGCGGCGCACGGCCGGAATGCCGGTCCGGCGGCGGTCCCCGACACTGTCAGAAGCGACGGCACCCGCCCGGTCCCACAGCCAGGGATCGGTAACAGCGGAACTGGCCATAACCTTGCCGGCCCTGACCGTCGTACTGGCGCTCCTGCTCCTCGGGGCGGTGGTAGGGGTGACGCAGCTGCGCATGGAAGAAGCGGTCCGTTCCGCAGCCCGCTCCCTGGCCCGCGGTGACTCCGTGGCCACGGCCACGACGGCAGCGCAGCAGATAGCCGGAGGCGGGGCAGAAACAACCATTGTGTTCGAGGCCGGCTTTGTCCAGGTCCACGTGTCGGCCGCGATATCGGGGCCCCTGTCCGGACTGATCAGCTGGCCGCTGGCAGCGTCGGCCAGTGCGAGGGTGGAGTCCGTCCCCGCGGCGACCGGCGGAGAGCCGTCCGGACACGGGCGTCCGCCGTGATTGCTCCTGCCGGTCGGAACCGCCTGAGACTTCAGCGGGACCGGGGATCGGGGACGGTGCTGGCCCTTGCGGTGGTGTTTGTGCTGCTGGCGCTGATGTCGGCGGTGCTGCTGCTGGTCCAGGCAGCGGTGGGCGCCGAACGGGCAGCAACCTCGGCCGACCTGGCTGCGCTGGCCGGAGCTGATGCGGCCCGGGGCCTTGTATCCGGGCAGCCGTGCGAAGTGGCCCTCGGCGTGGTCGCCCGGCACCAGGCGGCGCTGGTCAGCTGCACCATCAACGGGACGGATCGGGACATCGTGGAGATCGCAACGAGCGTCGAACTGCCCGGGCCGTGGGGCACGGCCACCGGTCGGGCACGAGCCGGGCCTCCGCCGTAGCCGCGTTGCCTGCCGTGACCGCGTCGCCGGCCTTGACCGTTGCCCACCCCTGTGGTGATCGCGGCCGCTGAGGTCACGGCTGCGTCAGACCATGGTCCGGACGGAAGCGGAAGTGCTGGCTTTGCC
>JBBRKU010000255.1:0-4410 GCA_038231735.1 Actinomycetales bacterium
ACCGCGAAACCGTGTCACCCTGGTTCCGCTCGCTGTTCATTTTCCAGCCGGACATTGCCGCCATGGCCAACGCGCCGTTCGCCTTCCACCTGCACACACTGGTGGGAATGCTGTTGTTCACCATCTGGCCCTTCACCCGTCTGGTGCACGCCTTCACGGCACCCTTGCACTACCTGTTCCGCCCGTACATCGTGTACCGATCCCGGGACAAGGGACGGGTTGCAGGCAGGGTTGTTGCCGCACCGGTACGCCGCGGCTGGTCCGCCGTCGGCACGCGCGACCGCGACACCCGCAACCGATGACCGGGCAACCGGCGGAACCCCAGCCCTTAAACCGACAGGAGAACGCCTTGTCAGGCACCGAAAGCCGGCAGGCGAGCCCCGCAACACGTACGATCCAGCCGTCCGGCTCCGCCCGGACGCGGAACCTGGTCCTGGCCACAGCCGCCTCGGTGGTCTGTTTCTGGGCCTGGAACATCGTGGCAACGCTCGGCGCCCGCTATACGCAGCAGCTGCAGCTGACCCCGGCCAGCACGGGCGTGCTGGTGGCCATGCCCGTGTTCGTCGGTTCCCTGGGCCGCATTGTGGTGGGGACACTGACCGACCGCTTCGGCGGCCGGGTGATGTTCACCTTCGTCCTGCTGGCCACCATTGCGCCGGTCCTGCTGGTTGCCCTGGGAGGAAGCCTTAACTCATTCGTCCTGGTGCTGATCGCCGGACTGCTGCTGGGCGTCGCGGGAACGGTTTTCGCCGTCGGCATTCCCTTCGTCAGCGCCTGGTTCCAGCCGGCCAGGCGGGGTTTCGCGACCGGCGTCTTTGGGGCCGGCATGGGTGGAACCGCGCTGGCGGCCTTCCTCAATCCCCGGCTGGTCGCCTCGATTGGCTACGTGCCCACCCACCTGCTGATCGCCGTGCTGTTGCTTGGCATGGCCGCCGTCGTGTGGTTCTTCATGAGGGAGGCCCCCGGGTGGAGCAAAAGCACTGCGCCCGTGACCCCCAAACTGGCCGACGCTGCCCGGACGGCCGTGACGTGGAAGATGTGCTTCCTTTACGCTGTGGTTTTCGGCGGGTTTGTCTCCTTTGCCACGTATTTGCCCACCTACCTGCGGGACGTCTACAACTTTGATCCCAGCTCGGCCGGGGCCCGCACCGCGGGCTTCGCGCTCGCCGCGGTGGTGGCGCGCCCCATCGGCGGCATCATCGCGGACCGGATCGGGTCAAAGCCGGTCGTCGTTGTTTCGCTGGCCGCCGTCGCAATCCTGGCCTGGATTGTCAACCTGACGCCCAACGGGGATATCCCGGCCGGGCTGACCTTTCTGGCCATGGCAGCGGCGCTCGGTCTGGGTACCGGCGGCGTCTTTGCCTGGGTAGGAGTGCTGGCGCCGGCCGGCAAAGTGGGCAGCATCAGCGGCATCGTCAGCGCGGCCGGAGGACTGGGCGGATATTTTCCTCCCCTGGTCATGGGCGCGACGTACAACCCGGAGACCAACAGCTACTCGATCGGCCTGCTGCTGTTGGTGGTGACCGCTCTGGTGGCGCTCATCTTCACCCTCGTTGCCGTGCGCGACCGCAAACGGCCGAACCTCACAGCCCCCGGAAAGTAGGAAGCCATGGAAACAAGGATTGCCACCACGGCCCGCGGGGTCATGAGCCACCCCGTCGTGACCGTTCCGCCCGGGCTGGAGGTCGGGGAGATCGCCGGGCTGATACACAAACACAGGATCAGCGGCGTTCCCGTCGTGGATCCGCAGGACCACGTGCTGGGTCTGGTCAGCGAATACGATCTGCTGGCGAAGTCCGGCGCGACCGCGGCAGAGATCATGACCACGGCCGTGATCAGTGTCAGCCCGGATACGGCCATCTCCGACGTCCGCCAGCTGCTGGTCAGCCAGCGCATCGGCCGCCTGCCGGTATTGGCTGGCGGTCGCCTGGCCGGCATCATCAGCCGCGGCGACCTGGTGGCGCTGCTCGCCACCGAGTGGGTCTGCGGCGTCTGTGGCGAACCGTCCCGCGGCGAGCATCCGCCGGCCAGCTGTCCGAAGTGCGGCGGGGGCAGCGCGGGATTCACCCTGCAGGAGCAGCCCCCGGGTCCGTGAACGCCATCACCCCGCAAACGCAGTGCCCAGGAGCCTTGGAGGAGCGAAAATGGCAGATCGACGGAAATCGGCAACGGCGCCGACGGAGCAAGCAGTGCCCCCACTGACGGCGGAGAGTGCCGGGTCCTTCCCCGGTGATGAACCTCCCGAGCGGCTGCTCGGCTACTACACGGACATGGTCATGATCCGAAAGTTCGAGCTCAGCGCGGACCAGATGTACAAACGCGCCAGGATCGGCGGCTACTGCCACCTGAACCTGGGCGAGGAGGCCACCGTCGTCGGGCTGATGTCAGCGCTGCGGCCCAGCGACTACCTGTTCACCAACTACCGGGACCACGGCTACGCCCTGATGCGCGGACTTGAGCCGGGACGGGTGATGGCGGAGCTGTTCGGCAAATCAACAGGCGTGTCCAAGGGCCGTGGCGGATCGATGCATATGTTTGACACGGGGGCCCGGCTGATGGGCGGTTACGGCATCGTCGGAGGCCAGATTCCTCCCGCCACGGGCGCCGCCCTTGCCCTGACCTACCGCGGTGGGCCCGGACCGGAGGCCGAGATCGTGATGTGCCAGATGGGCGACGGAACCACCAATATCGGAGCGTTCCACGAGTCGCTCAACCTGGCTGCCGTCTGGCATCTGCCCATCGTCTACGTGATCGTCAACAACCGTTTGGGCATGGGAACCACCGTGGAGGCGGCCGCGGGTGAACCTGACCTCTATAAACGGGGCTGTTCCTACCGCATCCCCGGCGAACGTGTGGACGGCACGGATGCGGTGGCGGTGCGGGAGGCCGCCCAACGGGCCCTGGACCGTGCGCGATTGGAGCGCGAGCCCGCGCTGCTGGAGGTGATGAGCTACCGGTTGCGGGGGCACTCGGTGGTCGACCCGGCCCGGTACCGCTCCGCGCAGGACGTCGAGACGGCCCAGGCCGCGGATCCGGTGCCGGCCCTGCGCCAGCGATTGCTGTCGGCGGGACTGCTGGATGAGGCGCAGGCGCAGCGCATCGAGGCCGAGGCGGACAAAAAGGTTGCCGCCGCCGTCGCCTTCGCCGACTCCAGCCCGGATCCCACTCCGGGCCAGCTTTTCGATTATGCCTACGCCAGCCCGGTGGCGAACGCCGCCCACGGGCTGCCCGGCGACCCCGCGGTGGTGATCCCATGATCATCACGTACCGGCAGGCGCTGAATGACGCCCTGCGCGCCGAGCTGACCCGCGACAAAAGCGTCATCCTGCTGGGCGAGGAAATCGGGATCTTTGAGGGCTCCTACAAGATCACCGCCGGCCTGCTCACCGAATTCGGCTTCGAACGGGTGCGTGATACGCCGATCGCCGAGGAAGGCTTCGTTGGAGCCGCCATCGGCGCCGCGATGCTCGGAATGCGTCCGGTGGTGGAAATCATGACGTTGAACTTCAGCCTGATTGCGATGGACCAGATCGTTAACCATGCGGCGAAAATCTATGGCATGTTCGGCGGCCAGACGGCGGTCCCGCTGGTGATCCGCATGCCGGGCGGTGGCGGCCAGCAGCTGGCTGCCACGCACTCACAGAATCTTGAGGTCTGGTTCGCGCACATCCCCGGGCTCAAGGTGGTTGCTCCCTCCACCCCTGCCGATGCCAAGGCACTGCTGCTCGCATCGATCCGGGACAACGATCCGGTGATCTTCCTGGAGAACCTTTCGCTCTACAACACCAAGGGCGAGGTGCCCGACGGCGAACACGTCGCCGAGCTTGGCAGGGCCGCCGTGGCCCGGGAAGGGACCGATCTGACGGTGATTACCTACTCCCGTGCGACGACGGTGGCCCTGGAAGTGGCGCGCCAGTTGGCGGACGAAGGTATCTCCATCGAAGTAGTGGATCTGCGCAGCCTACGCCCGCTTGACCGGGAAACCGTCTGCGCCTCCGTCCGCAAGACCAGCCGGGCCGTGGTCCTCGAAGACGACTGGCTCAGCTACGGCGTCGGCGCCGAGATCTCCGCCACGCTCATGGAGGGGGCCTTCGACTACCTGGACGCACCGGTGCGCCGTGTTGCCGCGGCGGAAGTGCCGCTGCCCTATGCCAAACCCCTGGAACTAGCGGCGCTGCCGGATGCGAACGACCTGATCAAGGTCATCCGAGAGCTCCTCGATGCCACCCGCTTCAGCCGCTAGCAGCAACAGAATCGATAGACATTGTCACCGGAAAGAGGATGCCATGCCGGAAGTAGTCATGCCAAGGCTGTCAGACACGATGGAGGAGGGCGTGCTCAGCCGCTGGCTGAAGAAAGAAGGTGATGCGGTCCGGCAGGGGGACGTGATTGGCGAGATCGACACCGACA
>JBBRKU010000256.1:0-4381 GCA_038231735.1 Actinomycetales bacterium
ACGGCTCCCAACGACAACAGCACCCCCACGGCCGTGCCGCTGATGGTGCTTGGTGCCGTTCTGCTGGTCATCGGGATACTGATGCTGATCTTCCGGCCCAGGAGACGCCGCGGTGGTATCAACGGTCCGTCGCGGCGGGCAGCCGTTGCGCCGTCAAAACGCGCCACGCCGCGCGACGGGTCCGGCCGGGCGTTCTTCGCGTTCCGGTCCCCGCTGGCCTTCGCCCGACGCTCCCGGCTGGCCGCTGCACTGACGGTTGCCCTGGCCGGACTGGCCGTGCTTGGAACCGTCGCACCCGCAGCGAACGCGACAACGTCTCCGGCCCCCGCGTCCCCGGCCCCAGGCACAAGCTCGGCTCCGGCCTCCGCACCGCCAAGCAGCCCGACGTCGGGGCCCGCATCGAACCCGGCCTCAGGTCCGCCGTCGTCGGCCGCACCGGCCTCCCTGGCGGGGCCCGTCCTGCTGGACACCCAGTTCACCCGCATCCTGGATGCCGTCACCAACACCGTCACCACGGGCGACGCGGCCAAGGACGCCAAACAGCTCACCAGCCGGGTGGAAGGCTCCGCCCTGGAGATTCGCACCGGGAACTACCAGATCCGCTCGCAGGTCGCCAGCTACCCGGAAATCACGCCAGTGGCCAGCAAGCTCCTGACCAAGGTGATCAGCACCGACCGGTCCTGGCCCCGCGCCGTCATGGCGGTCACGCAGGGGGACAAGAATCCCGTTCCGCAGCTGCTGACCCTGGTCCAGGCCAGCGCCCGGGAGAACTACAAGCTCACCTCGGCCACGCCGTTGCTGCCCGGCCAGACGTTCCCGAATGTGGAGAAGAACGGCTCCGCAACCGTTACCGCGGACAGTAAGGATGATCTGCAGCTCTCCCCGCACGAGGCCCTGGCCGCGCTGGGGGACCGGCTGACCAAGAAGGACAGCCAGTGGAAAGACAAGATTTCGGACAGCCCGTACATTTCCGACGTCGCCTCCTACCAGGATGAAATCGTCAAGGCCAGCCCGGATGGCACCTTCACCTTTGCGCACGCCCTGGTGGCCAACTCCGGTTACGCCTTCAAGACGGCTGACGGCGGTTCCATCGTGGTCAGCAACCTCGCCTTCACGGTCGACGGGACCCCAAAGACCACCGGTGCCAAACTCAATGTGGCCGACGATGCGGCCGTGTTCTCCGGGGGCAAGGAGACCTCCACGGGGATGCAGCTGAACTTCGGCGAGCCCGTTGTGCTGTACGTGCCGGCGAACGGGTCCAAGAACCCGATGACGCTCTTGGCCGCCACCCGCGGGCTGACCGGCGCCAAATTCAAGTAATCCAAAAACCGCCCACCGCCGGGGTAACGCAGCCGGCGCCGCCGAAGATAGAGTAAAACCATGAGTCAGCCCGGTTCCCGCCCTGTCAATCCCGCCGTTTCCGCGAGCCTTAACCTGCGCGGTGCGGTGGACCTCTCGGCCCTGAAGAATCCGCGTCCGGCGCCCCCGGTTCCCCCGGTTCCCGGCGCAGGCGGGGTGGGCGCCGGCGCGGCCTCGGGCCAGGGGGCTGCCCCGCAGGCGGGCCCCCAGGATGTCAGCTCCCAGGGGGATGACGGCCAGGGGAACGGTAACTTTGCCGTCGACGTGACGGAGGCGAGCTTTCCGGAGCTAGTCCAGCTCTCCGGCCAGGTACCGGTGGTCGTCTCGCTCGGTGCACCCTGGTCCGGACAGTCCGCGGAACTGAACACCGTGCTGGAACGCGTGGTCGCAGGTTATGCCGGCCGGCTGCTGCTGGCACGGGTGGACGCCGAGGCCAATCCGCAGATTGCGCAGGCCTTCGGGGCGCAGGCAATCCCGACGGTGGTCGCGATGATCAAGGGCCAGCCGGTTCCGCTCTTTGAAGGCGAAATGCCCGAGGACCAGATCCGCCGGTTCTTCGAGGAGTTGCTCAAAGTCGCCGCCGGCAACGGCGTGGACGGTACGCTCGGATCCGACGCGGCTGCCGAACCGGCCGAACGGCCCTTGCCGCCGCTCCATCAGGCGGCCTTTGACGCGATCGAAGCCGGCGACTATGCCGCGGCGGAGATGGCCTACCGGCAGGCACTGACGGAACAGCCTGCCGATGCGGAGGCGAAGGCCGGGCTGTCCCAGGTCCAGCTTATGCAACGCACCAGCGATGTCAGCGCCGCGCGGACCGAAGAACTCCGCCGCAGTGCGGCGGAGCAGCCGGACGACGTCGATGTGCAGCTGACGGTGGCGGATCTGGACGTCGTCGGCGGCCACGTCGAGGACGCTTTTGCGCGGATTGTCGGCTTCATTGCGGTGCACTTCGGTCCCGAGCGCGAGAGCGCCCGCGTCCGGCTGCTGGAACTGTTCGACGTCGTCGGTATTTCCGATCCCCGGGTCGTCAAGTCCCGCCAGTCGCTGGCCCGCGCGCTCTTCTAAGGGCGCGGGAATGCCCCACGAGTCCGTGGTGTTGGCGCTCGTGTGAGCAACTCAATACTTTTCACCCCGCTGTCCTTGCGATCGCTGGACCTGACCCACCGCGGCTGGGTTTCGCCGATGTGCCAGTATTCCTGTGACCCGGAGGTTTCGCCGGGCGTGCCCACGGATTGGCATTTGGTGCATCTGGGCCAATTTGTGGCCGGTGGAGCGGCGCTGATCTTCACCGAGGCCAGCGCCGTCAGTGCGCAGGGCCGGATCAGCCCGCGGGACGCCGGAATCTACAACGACGAGCAGGCGGCAGCCTGGCGCCGGATCACGGAGTTTGTCCACGCCACGGGATCCGTGCAGGCCAAGATCGGCATGCAGCTGGCCCACGCCGGACGGAAGGCCTCCACGTACTGGCCGTTTTCCGGCAAGGCCGGCAGTGTGCCCGACAGCGACCACGGCTGGGAGGCCGTCGGTCCGACGGCGCAGCCCTTTAGCGGTTACGCCGCCCCGCGCGCCATGACCGAAGAGGATATTGCCGGCGTCATCGCCGATTTTGGTGACGCCGCGGCCCGTGCCGTTTCGGCCGGGTTCGACACGGTGGAGATCCATGCTGCGCACGGCTACCTGCTGCACCAGTTCCAGAGCCCGCTGGTCAACACCCGGACGGATCGTTGGGGCGGCGATGAGGCCGGGCGCAGCAGGCTGACGTTGGAGGTGATCGGTGCCGTCCGTGCCAGCATTCCCGCCGGGATGCCGCTGCTGCTGCGGATTTCCGCGACCGACTGGATCCCGGGCGGGCTGGACGGGGACAGCTCCGTCCGGCTGGCACGGCTGGCCGCCGACCACGGCGTGGACCTGATCGATGTTTCCAGCGGCGGGGCCGTCGCCGGCGCCACCATCCCGGTGGGCCCCGGATACCAGACCCGGTTTGCGGAGCAGATACGGCGCGAAGCGGGTGTGCCGACGGGCGCCCTGGGACTCATTTCGACGGCGGACCAGGCGGAGCACGTGCTGGCTACCGGCCAGGCGGACGGCATCTTCATCGCGCGGGCCGCCCTGCGCGACCCGCATTGGTGGCAGCGGGCCTCCTTTGAGTTGGGTGCGGACCTGCCCTGGGCGACGCAGTATGAAAGGGCGGCAGCCCGGGGCCGGTACTGACCGGCACGCCGTGACCGGGGCAGCCGAGGTGGGGCCTGAATGCAGGCCAAGATCATCATTTCGGATGTCTCCGCTGAGCAATACCGGCTGTCGGCTGCTGGTCCTGGATGAGCCGTTCGAATCCGTGGATCCGATCTCCGCGGCGAACATCCGGGACATCCTTGACGGCTACGTGAAATCCGGCGGCACCGTGATCGTCTCCAGCCATGTGATGGATCTGGTCCAGCGCATGTGCGACCACGTCGCCGTTATTGCCGGCGGCAATGTCCTGGCCGCCGGCACGGTGGACCAGGTGCGAGCCGGTGCGAGCCTGGAAGACAGGTTCGTCGAGCTGGTGGGCCGGCGCAACAAAACGGAGGGGCTGGCATGGTTGCGCACCTCCTGAGGCTCAAGCTGACACTGCTGCGCAATTCGCTCCGGCGCAGCCCCATGCAGCTCGTCGGCATCGCGATCGGCGCGCTGTATGGTCTGGGCGCGCTCTCGCAGGCCATCGTTGGCCTGATCCTGCTCAGCGCCGCCGACGTCCAGCTCGCCAAGACCGTCGTCGTACTGGCGGGCTCGGCCGTCATGCTGGGCTGGCTGGTCATCCCGGTGCTGGCCGCCGGCGTCGATATGACCCTTGACCCCGCTCGTTTTGTCACCTTTGCCATTCCGATGAGGCAGCTGCTGGCCGGCCTGGCGCTGTCCGGATTCCTGGGGGTCCCGGGGGCCGTCACGCTGCTGGCCTCGCTGGGAACCGTGGGCACCTGGTGGAGGCATCCGCTGTCCATGGTGGCGGCCCTTGTCTGTTCCGTGCTTGCCGTGCTGACGT
>JBBRKU010000257.1:0-4378 GCA_038231735.1 Actinomycetales bacterium
CCCTGCTGGCGCAGGCCTTCGGCAGCAAGGCCCTTCGTGAGGGTGACGTCGCACTGCCCACCATCAACGGCTACGCCTACTACTATTACCGCACCGCCGGATTCTGGCGGTTGATGGGCAAGTCGCTGCCCGGGGTCCGCGCCCTGGCCCGCGGCGACGCGGAGATGGGTCTCAAGGGCTGGCGGGAGCACTCACACCCCCGCTACGTGCGGATGGTCGGGACCTGGGCGGCGAAGCCGGTGGAGGACATGTCGGGGCCGGAGCTGCTCGACGGGGTCTCGGCGCTGCTCGACTCCGGCACCGAGTACTACACCGCGGTGCAGTCGGTCATTCCCATCGCGGCAACGAGCGAAATCCTGTTCCGGGCCTTCTACGACCGGCTCGTAAGGCGCGACGGCGACCCACCGGCCCTGATCTTCCTGCTCGGCTACGACAGCGAGCCCATCCGCGCCGAGAAGTCGCTCTACGACCTGGCCATGTGGACCCGCGAGCAGCCCGAGCTGGCAGCGGCGATCTCGCGGGCCTCGGCAGCCGCTACGGCCGAGGCGCTGCGCACTGGGGCTACTCCGGCCGGGATGGACCCGGAAATATGGCAGCAGTGGCGCACTCGGTTCCGGCGCCACCTCGACCGCTTCGGGCACGCGGTCTACAACCTGGACTTCTTCAACCCGGTGCCCGCCGACGACCCCTCGCCGTTGCTGGAGACTTTCAAGTTCTACCTGCGCGGGCAGGGCCACGACCCGCACCAGCGCCAACGGCTCTCCGCTGACCGCCGTGAGGACCAGACCCAGGTGATGCTCACCCGGCTGAACCCGACCCGCCGCGCCGGGTTCCGACGGCTGCTGCGCTGGGCACAGAGCGCCGCCCCGGTCCGGGAGGACGCCCTGGCCGACATCGGCCTGGCCTGGCCCCTGATGCGGCGGATGCTGCTCGAACTCGGACGCCGACTGGTCGGCTCGGGCGTCATCGCCGAGCCCGCCGATGTGTTCTGGCTGCGCCACCGCGAACTGCTCAGCGCTATCGATTTCGGCCTCGCCGCAGGGACCACGACCGCGGGTGCCACTCCCGACGGCGCCGCTCCCTCGGGTGCCGGTCCCGCGGGTGCCGCTCCCGACGGCGCCCGACCCGACGGCGCCAGTCCCGCCGGTGCACCGGTCGTGGCGATCACCGGAGCGGCGAGGCCGGTCCGGGCCGCCGTCGTCGAGCAGCGCAAGATGCTCTGGCGTGGCCAGCGCAAGGCCACCGCCCCGCAGCTGCTGCCCGTGAGCGGGTGGGCGCAGCGGGTGTTCGCGGGGGTGATGCCTGCCGGCTCCCAGGACCAGCGCGGCGACACCATCACCGGGGTCGGCGCCAGCTCGGGCCAGGTCAGCGCGCCGGCCCGCGTCCTGGGCGGCCCCGAGGACTTCGCGCAGATGCAGCCGGGCGAAGTCCTGGTCGCCCGCATGACGACGCCGGCCTGGACCTCCCTGTTTGCGATGGCCTCGGCCGTGGTCACCGACGTTGGTGGCCCGCTGAGCCACAGCTCGATTGTGGCCCGCGAGTATGGCATCCCCGCCGTACTCGGCACCGGCGTGGCGACCCAACGGCTAACCAGCGGCCAGCGTATCCGCGTCGACGGCGACGCCGGCACCGTGACCATCGAGCACCCAGCCGCCGCTCCCGGTGCTGTGAAGCCGGCGGCATAGCTATTGAAGATTTCCGCCAGCGGCTGCGTCAGCTGACATCCGGGAAAGGATCTCGATGGCCCGTTTGGCTTCCGTCTCCGGAATGAGCAAGTGGTCATGATAGAAGCCAGCCAGGACGTTGCAACTGATGCCCGCTCCGCCCAGAGCCGAGCTGAATGCCGCCGTGAGCCCCACAGCCGAAAGTGACGAATGAACCTCCAGCGTGATCCAACTCGCGATGAAATCGTAGGCAAGTCCACGGGCATCCGCTTCAGCTTGGCTCAGGACCAGAGTTATTCCCTCTGCCTCAGCGATGAAGGCCTCCGCGTTTATTGCCTTCGCGGCCTCCGCGTCAACGGAAACGAAGACGAAGCTTCCCTCCCGGAGTATGGGGTGCATTGAGGCAATGAGTCTGCGCAGGCTGGTCTCTCCGCTCATCCCCTGAGTGTAGTAGCAGCCCTTTTCCTGCCCCAGGTTATTTCCTGCGCCCGCTTATTGAACTGAACGGTTCAGTGTAATATAGTGAGCTACATGGTTCAGCAACAGGCCCTCGACCGCGCATTTGCGGCCCTCTCCGACCCGACCCGGCGCGGCATCCTGACCCGGCTCGGCGAAGGGCCGGCGACAATCGGCGAGCTGGCGGAGCCGTTCGGGATGACCCTGACCGGGCTCAAGAAGCACGTACAGGTGCTGGAGGATGCCGGGCTCGTTGCCACGGAAAAGGTCGGGCGATCGAGAGAGTGCCGTTTGGGCACAGACCGATTGGACGATGCAATGCAATGGATAGCTCACTACCAGCGCCTCTGGGAGCGTCGACTCGATGGGCTCGAGGCCTACTTCACCCTCAAGAAAGGAACCGACAAGTGACCGAAGAGACCAGCACCATCGAAATGAGGATGTCGAGGCACCTCCCCGCGACACCGGAAGAGGTCTTCGACGCCTATACCGACGCCGAGAAGCAGAAGATCTGGTTCAGCATCCTCGACGCCGAGCCCGGCATCGTGGAGATCGAGGTGGATCTGCGCGTAGGCGGGGAACAGACGGCGCTCTGGGGTCCCAACCGCGATGAGCTGTTCCGGGAGACGCAAGTTTTCAGGGTGATCGACCGGCCGCATCGGCTCGTGACCACCTCGACCGGCAGCGGTCCGGACGGAATGTCTATGACCACCGAGGTCGAGATCACCTTCGAGGAACACGACGGCGGCACCCTCATGACCGTGGTGCAGAGCGGCTTCCCGTCCGTCGAGATGCGCGACTTTTTCACTCAGCAGGTCTGGGTCGGCGCGTTCGACCGCATCGAGGCGTATCTGGTGCGCAGTGGCAGCTGAAGGGAAGACGCCAGAACGGGAGACACCAACCACCACACGCTCGTGGGCGGGGGACCTACAGCCGCCCGGCGGCCTTGAGCCGGATGTACATATCGCAGAGCTGACCCGGCAGTTCGTGCGGCTCAGCGTCCACCACCTCCGCCCCCAACTGCTTGAGCGCGGCGGCGACGGCGTCCCGATCCAGCAGTGCGCGCTCGGCGGCGGCGGCCCGGTAGACCGCCGTCGTCGTTGTCCGTTCGGCCCGCAGCCGGCCCAGCAGCGGATCGCGGACCGAGGCCACCAGCACCACATGGCGCTGCGCCAGCTGGGCGACCATCGGGATCAGGCCCTCCTCCGGCGCGCCGGAATCCAGCGAGGTCAGCAGCACCACCAGGGACCGGTGCGCGGAAACGGCCCGGATCTGCCCCGGGATCTGCGCCCAGTCCATTTCGATCAGCTCGGACTGCAGCGGCGCCATCGCCTGGACCAGCCCGGCCAGCAGGTCCCCCTTCGCAGCGGAACTCACCCGGGCCCGGACGCGGCGGTCGTAGGCCACGAAATCAACCCGGTCCCCGCCGCGCTCGGCCAGCACCGCCAGCAGCAGCGCGGCCTCGATGCCGGTATCCAGGCGCGGCTCGTCTCCGATCCGGGCGGCCGACGTCCGCGAGGTGTCCAGCACAATGACCACCCGCCGGTCCCGCTCCGGACGCCAGGTGCGCACGACGACGGCCTGCCGCCGGGCGCTGGCGCGCCAGTCGATGGAGCGGACGTCGTCGCCGCGGACGTAGTCCCGGAGCGAGTCGAACTCGGTGCCGGCGCCGCGGATCTGCACGGCGGCCTTGCCGTCCAGTTCACGCAGTTTGCGCAGCTTGGAGGGCAGTTGCCGCTTGGAGTGGAAGGGCGGCAGCACGCGCAGCCGGCCCGGGGCCTTGATGGTCAGCTGCCGGGCGGCCATGCCCAGCGGACCGAAGGAACGGATGGTGGTATGCGGGATGTGCAGGTCCCCACGGCGGGTGGGCTGCAGCCGGACGGTGATCCGCTCCCGTTCCCGCGCCGGGACGCGCACGCGCTGGCGCGGGTTGGCGGCGCCGGCGGAGGGCTGCCACGCCTCCCGGACCAGGGCGCGCAGCGTCCGGCCGGAGCCGTTGCGGATGGTCAGCATGGAGCTGGCGGGCTCGGCCAGGCGGACGCTGTCCGGCAGGCTGCGGCGCAGCACCACCTTGCGCGGGGACGCCGCCAGGACCAGATCCACACTTATGACCAGCAGCAGGAGCAGCAGCCAGTACAGGATGGTCGCGGCGGTGGGGAGGAGAATTACGGGCACCACGCCGGCCAGCGCCAGCAGCACCAGCCGCCCGGTTATCGCCATGGCCGCGGCCGCTCAGCGCGGTACGGGGACGGTGGCCA
>JBBRKU010000258.1:0-4377 GCA_038231735.1 Actinomycetales bacterium
AGTCTGTCGGGGGCAGCGGGCTGTTGGCTGAAGTCGAAGTCTTTGGCCATGTCACCCCGCTGGGGGCTTTTCTCTAGGACGTATGGCCGGGGATAGTTGCGTCCGTCCGTCATGTGGTCCAGGCGCTGGCCGTGCAGGAAATCGTCCTCGATGAACTTGGCGTACGCGTCCTGGCTGAGTATCTGATGGTCTATATACCCCGGCTTGGCGTAGGGACTGATGACGATTCCCGGAACCCTGAGGCCGTAGCCGTTCTGGTCAACGCTGGGTGGGGTGACGTGGTCATAAAAGCCGCCCCAATCATCCCAGGACAGGAAGATGGCGGTGCTGCTCCAGTCCGGAGACTGCATGATCGAATTGACCAGGCCGGTCACGTAGGCCTGCCCGGCGCTGACCAGGGCCGGCGGGTGTTCGCTGACGGAGCCCGTCGGATCGATCCAGCTCACGGCGGGCAGGGTGCCGTTTTTCGCGGCCGCATAGAAGTTTGCCAGCGACTGGATGTTCCCCAGTTGACCGTCCTTCCGGACCGTGTCGAAGTACGGCAGCGGGTTCCAGATGCCCGGTGTTTTCGCGTTCTGGCTCACCGGGCTGCACGTCATGGCGGCTGCGTCCTGACAGTCCGGCTCGGTTCCGTTGAACACGTAGTAGGCCCACGGCACGTTCTGCTTGTGCAGCAGGTATGTCAGGTCCGTCCAGGCATAGTCCGGCGGCGCCAGCTGCTTGGCGGCGTCGAGCAGTTTCTGCTTCAGGGGCGCCGGAATCACGGCTCTGTCGATGGCCGACTGGCAGGTCAGGTAGGAACTGGCGGTCCTGCAGTCAGCGAGGATCAGCGCATGCAGCTGGGCCGCCATCTCCGGGGTGATACCTGCCGCCAGCAGCGCGGTCTGGCAGGCGCTGTTCTGCAGTCCCAGCCGGCATTTTCCGATCAGCGTGTTCCGGATCGCCGTCGTGAAATCGGGCGGGAGGCCGGGGTTTTGCAGGGCGTTGACGCAGGATTGCGGATCGGCCGTCCGGCTGCATTTGGCTGACCATTCGGAGACCATATACAGGTGCGAGGGCAGGCTCCAGGAGGCGTTCGGCTCGAACATATGGTCCTGCAGGGTGAAGTCCTTGGCATAGGCCCAGTAGTTGGGGATGTCCTGGCCGGTGTGATAGCCCATCACGTCGGTCTGGGTTCCCGCGGAGCAGGACGGATCATTCGGCGCGCAGTTCCTGGCGGCCTTCTCCGCCTGGCCGACGAACCCGTCCATCCTGCCGCCGTCGACGTCCGCCGTGGCGTTGGTCTGGCTGTGCGGGCCGCCGGCGTTGCGGTCGGCCGGGTCGTAATATGGTTTCACGCACGAACCATGGGCCGGATCGGGGACGCAGACGGTGGGGACGCCGTCGTGCATGGGTATGCCGTCAGCGCCCGGGAAGGTGCCAAAATAGCTGTCAAACGAGCGGTTTTCCTGCATGATGATCACGACGTGTTTGATCCTGGTGATTCCTGCAGCTGCCGCGACACCCTGGGCGGCGGGAGGGCGGGGCCAGCCGACGCCGAAAAAAACGCCAACCGCCACCAGGATTACGACGACGGCGGCCGACGCGGCGGTCAGCATGCGGTGCCGTCGCAGCCAACGGCGGACCGGCCCCGGCGGAGTTGTACCTCTGGCAGTGAAGCGCCCCAGCCTTTTCATCCCCGGGGCCAGTCAGGTTGCGTCGGTATCAAAGGGCGCCGGCGCTCCGGGACCCAGCCGCGGCAGTCCCGGGGATGATGCGGGTCCGGCCGCCAGAGCCCTGGCGGGTTCGGAGAGGAGCGTCGCCGCGGCCACATCCGGGGGCGGTGAATGCTGCGGATCGTCCGCCATGAGTGCCTCGCGGATAATCCGCCGCGGATCGTACTGGCGCGGATCCAGCTTCCGCCAGTCAACGTCCTCGAAATCGGGTCCCAGGCCTTCCTTGAGCTGTTCCTGGGCCTCCGCCGCCAGGCGCCGCACTTGGCGGACCAGGTGGGCGAATTTTGCCGCGTATTCGGGCAACCGGGTGGGGCCTATGACGAGCACGGCGACGACCAGCAGGATGAATAGCTTCTCTACGCTGATGTCCAACACGGCCGGTGCGCCCCTTCTCCTCCCAGCGTAGGAATCCGGGCTGTGCCGGAGCTGGAGATTTGATCACGATTTGGGGCCCAGTGGATCTGCGTCTCAGCGGAGGGACGTGCTGGTGCACGCTATTTGCGGCGGACCAGTTTGTTCTTGTCTTCAAGCTCCAGGCGGCTGACCTCCGGAAGCAGCGCCTTGACGAAAATGAAGGACAGGACGGCGAAGAACGCAAAGCCGGCATAAACGAAGCCCAGCCCCACAGCCTGGCTCAAGATCGGGAACAGCAGTGTCACCAGGAAGTTGAAGATCCAGTTGAAGGCCGTGGCAATGCCCAGGGCAAGACCGCGCATCTTGTTGGGGAAGACCTCCCCGAGGACCACCCACATGACCGGCCCCCAGGTGGCGGCGAAGAAAATGACGAACAGGTTGGCTCCGATAAGGGCGATGGCCCCCCAGGGCGCACCGAGCGTGATGTCTTTGCCGGAACCGGTTGCCTGCGAGAAGGAGATTGCCGCCGCGACGAGTCCGATGAACATGCCGACGGAACCGACAAGGAGCAGCTTCTTGCGCCCGACCCTGTCCACGAAGAAGATGGCCACGAACGTCAACGCGACGTTGATGATGGCGGTAATGACCGACGTCGTGAACGAATCCTTCTGGCTGAAACCGACGGACTGCCACAGCGTGGTGGAGTAGTAGAAAATGGCGTTGATCCCGACGAGCTGCTGGAAAGCGGCCATCCCAATGCCGATCCACAGGATTGGCTGCAGTCCAAGGGCGGGGCCGCGCAGGTCACGGTAGGTGGAGTGCCGCTCGTGTTCGAGGCTCTCCTCGATCTCCTTCAGGCGTTGGTCCGGGTCCGCGGATCCGGTGACGTCGCTGATCACTTTTAGCGCGTCCTCGTTCCTGCCCTTGCGGATCAGGAACTGCGGCGACTCAGGAATCGTCAGGGAGAGGAGCCCATAGACGATCGCCGGGATGACGCCGACCAGCAGCATCCAGCGCCAGGCGGGTATGCCCCACCACAAGAGGTTGTCGGCGCTACCCGCGGCCCTGGCCAGGCCTGCGTCGGAGAGCAGTGCCAGGAAGATGCCTAGCGTGATGGCTAGTTGTTGCAGCGAGCTGAGTCCGCCGCGGACCCGCGCGGGTGCGATCTCGCCGATGTAGGCCGGGGCAATCACCGAGGCAATACCGATGGCCAGCCCGCCGATAATCCGCCACAGCATCAGATCCCAGACGGCGAAAGCGTAACCGGAGCCGATGGAACTGATCACGAAGAGGGCGGCGGCCAGGACCATGACGGGCTTGCGACCCCAGATGTCCGCGAGCAGGCCCGCGAACCAGGCACCGATGGCGCAGCCAATCAGGGTGATGGCAACGGTGATTCCAACCGCGGCGGAACCAAGGCTGAACGTGGACTGGATCGAGTTGACGGCGCCGTTTATCACGGATGTGTCGAAGCCGAACAGCAGACCGCCCAAGGCCGCTGCGAGGGTGATGACCAGCACCCTTCCCCAGTGGGACGTTCCTGCAGTTCCGGGACTTTGGGCCGCTTGGCCCGCTGGGCTAGTGCTCATGTCGCCACCAGGATTCCAGCCCGCTCAGTGGGTCAACAGCGAAGCCGGGCCGGTGCTTTCACTGGAGCCGTTATTCCCTTGACTGTTAAGCACGCTATCACCGGGCCGCGCCGTACGACAGGGGGCTGTCCCGACGGAAGCGCCAGCCCATAGAGTGGGGCCATGGCTGATGCAACGGTAGACGATCAACCCGAGGCAGCGCGGGCACATCTGCTGCAGCTGGCACGGTCGCACGGGGTGGGGACTGCCTTCTGGGGCTGGGATGGCGTGGAACGGCAGGTCGACGGCGGCACCCTGGCCCGCGTATTGGCGGCACTGGGCGCTCCGGCCGGAAGTCCGGAGGAGATCCGCGCGTCGCTCACGGAGCAGGAATTGGCGCCGTGGCGGCGGATGCTGCCGCCCGTCGTCGTACTGCGCCAGGGCCTGGGTGGCCAGGTGCCGGTCCATATCCGGCAGGGCAGCGAGCTCTCGGTCTGGATCACCGTCGAGGACGGCACGCGGCACCAGGCCGTGCAGCTGGAGGATCGGGAGGAGCCCAGGGACATTGACGGCGTGCCCACCGGGCGCGCCACTTTTGCGGTGCCGGCGGATCTTCCGCTGGGTTGGCACACCCTGCATGCGGAGAGCGGCGGGACCACGGCGGAATGCGCGCTGGTGGTCACCCCGCAACGCCTCGCCACGACGCAGGCCCTGGTGGGGGAGCGGAGCTGGGGGCTGAC
>JBBRKU010000259.1:0-4369 GCA_038231735.1 Actinomycetales bacterium
CAGGGATTCCACGGTTTCCTTGACGGCGGTGGTGGCGCCGGTGAATGACCCTGGTTTGTTCATCGCCAGCGCAGTGAGCCGGCCCATTGTTTCGGCCACGTAGTTGTCGGAGGCCTGCAGCATGTACTCCACCTGCTCGGCCACCGTGGCCGAGGCAACCTCGGCCAGCGTCTTGGCGCCGCCGTCGGCCTTGGCCCGCTGCACTCCCGCGGCGACCTGGACGCCGTCGGACTTAAGCTGCGCCGCGAAAACCGCTGCGACACTCATCGCCGAATCCTGCGGCCGGGGTCCCACCGATGCGGCCGGATCCAGGCGGGCGCCGTAGAGGGCCATCGGGAAGACCGGGGCAATTTCCCCCGCGTCCACGTCGCCCGGCAGCCAGTTCGGGTTCAGTGACGGCCCGGTGAAAAGGGTGTCGTCCACGGCAATGCTGACCGGCCCGCTGATCCCGGCGGCCTTGAGCGCGTCCGCCGTGTTTGCCGCCAGGGTTGCCACCCCGGCGTGCCCCACCGTCTGGCCCGGCTGGCTCACGTCCTTGCCCAGCAGGACGTCGCCCCCGGCCTGCAGCACGATGCTGTTCGGGTCCGCGCCCGCAAGCACCTTGGTACTGAGCCGCTGGTCCGCGCCCACGTTCTTCAGGGCGGCCACGGCGGTCAGCAGCTTCAGGTTGGAAGCCGGAATCTTGGGCGCGGAGGCGTTGCGGCTGTAGAGCACCTTCCCGGTGGACGCATCCTGGACCAACGCCGAGAAGTTCCCGCCGCCATTGGCCACCAGTGTGGATTCCAGCTGCTGGGACAGGGTGGCCGGATCCGGCACCGGGGCATTGGACGAAAGCGGGTCGACGCCCTTCAGGGTGCTCAGCGAGGTGGGAAGCTGCTGGTAAGCGGGCAACGGGTGCGCCGGGGCGGACTGAGCCGGACCGGTCGAGCCGAAAACGGAGGCGAGGTTCACTCCGACCGGCACGGCCAGCGCGGCCAGGACCAGGGCCAGCAATACCGTCGTCAGGACCTTTGACGTGCGGCTCATGCTGTGGCGGTCCTTCGGTGGTGTGGGGTGGGATCCGGCGGGCGCCAAGTTTCGGCTCGGCAGTTGCGCCTATATCCTTCATATTAGACGGAACCCCACGCCGGCCCGGTTTGCGCCGGCCAATCTGCCGGTCAATCTACTGCTGAGGAGCATCAGATGAAGCACGACGTCACCATTGAGATCCCGCGCGGATCCCGTGTCAAATATGAGGTTGACCACGAAAGCGGTCGCATCCGGCTAGACCGCGTGCTCTTCACCTCCATGCAGTACCCCACGCACTACGGCTACTTCGATGACACGCTCGGAGAGGACGGCGACCCCCTGGACGCGCTGGTGCTGCTGCAGGAGTTCGATCTGCACCCCGGCGTCGTGGTGGAGGCGCGCCCGATCGGTGTCTTCAACATGACCGACGACGGCGGCGGCGACGCGAAGATCCTCTGCGTCCTGGACGACAAGCGCTTCGACCACATCCAGGACATCTCCGACGTGGATGAGTTCCTGATCAAGGAAATCGAGCACTTCTTCAGCCGTTACAAGGATCTGGAGCCCGGCAAGTGGGTCAAGGCGGAGGGCTGGGCGGACCGCGAAGCTGCCGAGGCCGAGCTGGAGGCGTCCATCAGGCGTTTCGCGGCCGAAGGCCACTGAGCTCCACGCAGCGCCCACACTCCGCCCGCATCGGCACGTCCGCTGGTTTGACCGCGCCGTGGGACAGGGACGTGTCGGATTGAAACGTTGATTGCAGTGCATGCACTGATTGCATTGCATGCACTGCAATCAAGATTCCGGAGTAACCGGACTGCCCTTCGTGACACTCCACACCGGGCCGCCCCCGCGAGCCTCGGGAACCGGCGGACGGCCGCTGAAGCCCCTACAGCAGGCTGCGCAGAATGTTGGCTACGCCGTCGTCGTACACCGACGCCGTCACCTCGTTGGCCGCCGCGCGGACCTCCTCCGCGGCCTGGCCCATGGCCACCCCGCGGGCCGCCCAGGCCAGCATTTCGATGTCATTGCTGCCATCGCCCACGGCCACGGTCCGTGCCCGGTCCCAGCACATCAGGACGCGCAGCTTCTCCAGCGCCGAGGCCTTGGTGACGCCGGCGGCCGCAATGTCCAGCCAGGCCGTCCAGCCCACGGAGTACGTCACTCCCTGAAGACCGCAGGCGGCGATCGCGGCGGCGAAATCGTCGGTGCTGCTGTCCGAGCTGTTGACCACGACGCGCACCGCTTCGGCATCCAGCAGGTGGTGGAAATCGACTCCCCGGGCCTCGATGCCGAAGCTGCGGTCCTGGAAGCGTTCGGTGGAGAGGAAATTCCCCTCCGAATCCTCCAGCGCGTAGCGGGCACCGGGCAGCCGGTCCCGCAACGCGGTCAGCGCCGGGCGGGGGTTGAACGTTTCCCGGCGGATAACCTCATAGCCCCATTCCAGGGCCGGATCCAGCCGGATGGTGACACCGCCGTTGGAGCAGACACCGTAGCCCCGTTCCAGACCGATCTGCTCTATCACCGGCAGCAGCGCCCCGAGTGAACGCCCGGTGGCAATGATCACCTCATGTCCGGCGGCGACGACGTCCCGCGCCGTTTCGCGGACGGTCTCGCTCATGTGCCCGTCGTGGTCCACCAAGGTACCGTCGACGTCCAGGGCGATCAGGTGTTTTGTTTGGTTATTCCTCTGGTCATCGGTGCCAGAGACTGGGGATTCAGTCAAGGTTGTCATCTACATAGTGAAACAGATGCCCACAACAACTGACTAGGAATCCAGTCATACATTTTGTGAACGGCCGGTGAATCCTGGCCTGCCCGGCAGCCCGGGCTAGAGAACCGGGAAGACCTCAAGGCCGCCCAGGTAGCGGCGCAGGGCCGCTGGCACGGTCACGGAGCCGTCCGGATTCTGGTGGTGTTCCAGGATCGCCACGATCCACCGGGTGGTGGCCAGGGTGCCGTTAAGAGTGGCAACCGTGCGGGTGGCGCCCTTACCGCCGTCGTCGCCGGCCATCCGCTCGCGGATGTTCAGCCGCCGAGCCTGGAAGGTGGTGCAGTTGGACGTCGAGGTCAGCTCGCGGTAGGCACCCTGGGTCGGCACCCAGGCCTCGCAATCAAATTTGCGGGCCGCAGAGGTCCCCAGGTCCCCGGCGGCCGTGTCGATCACGCGGTACGGCAGCTCAACCTTCGCCAGCATCTCCTCTTCCCACGCCAGCAGGCGCTGGTGCTCGTCGTAGGAATCCTCGACCGTGGTGTAGGTGAACATCTCCACTTTGTTGAACTGGTGCACGCGGATGATGCCGCGGGTGTCCTTGCCGTGCGAGCCGGCCTCGCGGCGGTAGCAGGAGGACCAGCCGGCGTAGCGCAGCGGCCCGGCGGAGAGGTCCAGGATCTCGTCCCCGTGGTAGCCGGCCAGCGCCACCTCGGAGGTGCCCACCAGGTACAGATCATCCTCGGCCAGCCGGTAGATTTCCGCGTCATGCTTGACATCGAAGCCGGTGCCCGCCATCGTTTCCGGGCGCACCAGCGTGGGCGTGATCATCGGGATGAATCCTGCCGCGATCGCCTGGTCCATCGCCAGCTGCAGCAGCGCGATTTCCAGCCGGGCGCCGACGCCGCGGAGGAAGTAGAAGCGGGAACCGGAAACCTTGGCACCACGCTCCATGTCGATGGCGCCGATCAGTTCGCCGATCTCCAGATGATCCTTCGGCTCAAAGCCCTCGGCGGCAAAATCGCGCGGCGTCCCCACCGTCTTGAGCACGATGAAGTCATCCTCACCGCCCTCCGGAACACCGTCGGAGATGAGATTGGCCATGCTGCGGACCAGCACATCCTGCTCGGCCTGCGCTGCATCGGCCTGCGCGGAGGCGGCCTTGACCCGGGCAGCCAGACCCTTGACCTCGGCCAGCAGCGCCTGCTTCGCGTCGCCCTTGGCCTGGGCCACCTTTTTGCCGAAGGCGTTCTGTTCGGCCCGCAGCGCCTCATAGCTGGTGATCGCGCTCTTCCGGGCGGCGTCGGCGGCGATGATGGCATCCACCACGGAGGTATCGGCCCCGCGCGCCTTCTGGCTGGCTCGGTACTTTTCAGGATTTTCGTTGAGGTCTCTGACATCGATCACCGTCTAAGGGTATCCAATGGGAGCCATCCTCGGAGCCGGGCCGGTGAGGGGAGGTCAGCCCGCTATTGTTAGAGCATCATGCCAACCTGGGTCCTCGTCCTTATCATTGTGTGCGCGTCGATCATCTTCCTGACCGCCAGCTGGTGGGGAGTGCGCAAATTGCGGCAGATGCACACCCGCAGCGCCGTCGGGGACACTCCGCACCGGGCACCGGACGGGCAGCAGAAGATCGCCGTCATCCTGAAC
>JBBRKU010000260.1:0-4369 GCA_038231735.1 Actinomycetales bacterium
CCAGTTCCCGGAGCCCGGTGGGGGTGAAATTGATGCCGATGTCGAAGCCCCCGGAGCACAGCTGGTCGATGGTCCGGTCCGAGCCGAGGACGATCAGCGCACCGGTGCGCCCGCGCAGAATGCGTTCCAGTCCGTCCCGAAGAGGGGTTCCGGGGGCAACCCGGGCCAGGGTAGCCTTGAGGGCCTCTTCAGGGCTACGAGCCATTGCCTATCCCTTTCGCTGTGCGCAGTTCTTCCGCGCAGGTCTCAACGCCCATAGTAGTGGGGTCTGGACAGGACTCAGCGCCAGTGCGGGTCAGACGCTATGGAGCGGGACCACCTTGCGTTCCTCCTTGCCGCCTTGGAACAGCAGTTCCAGGGCCTCGCCGAGGTGGTGGATCTGCTTAACAGTAAAGCCTTTCGGGATGGGGCCGGGACCGTCGGGAGTTGCGGGCACGATGGCGTGGGAAAAGCCGAGCCGGTGCGCCTCATGGATGCGCTGGTTGATTCCGGGTACGGGCCGGACTTCCCCGGCAAGACCGACTTCCCCGAAGGCGACCATCCGGTTGTGGATGGCGATCCTGGCCTTGGAGGAGGCCACCGCGAGGGTAATGGCCAGATCCATGGCCGGTTCGGTGAGCCGGACCCCGCCCACGGTGGCGATGTAGCTGTCATCGCCCTGCAACTCCGCCCCCGCGCGCTGCTGAAGCACGGCCAGCAGCATGGAAACGCGGGAGGAATCCAGTCCGCTGGTGGCCCGCCGCGGCTGCGAGTTGGAGGTGGGGGCAAGCAGCGATTGAACCTCGGCCAGCAGCGGCCGGCGCCCCTCCAGCGTGACGGTGATGCAGGTACCGGAAACCGGGTCCTTGGTACGGGAAACAAAGAGCCCGCTCGGGTCCGCCAGGCCTATGATGCCCTTCTCGGTGAGGTCGAAGCACCCCACCTCGTCGGTGGGTCCGTACCGGTTCTTTACGGCGCGCAACAGGCGCAGGCGGGAATGGCGCTCGCCGTCGAACTGGCAGACCACGTCCACCAGATGCTCCAGCAGGCGGGGCCCGGCGATGGAACCGTCCTTGGTCACGTGGCCCACCAGCAGCGTCGTCATATTCAGCCGTTTGGCGGCGGCTATCAGGGAGGCGGCGACCTCGCGGACCTGGGTGACACCGCCGGCGCTGCCATCCACGGCCGCGCTGCTGAGCGTCTGGACGGAGTCCACCACCAGCAGCTTGGGCTGGAGCCGTTCCACCTGGCCCAGGGCGGAGCCCAAATCCGATTCCGCGGTCAGGTAGAGGGTTTCCGCCACAGCGCCGATCCGGTCCGCGCGCAGTTTCACCTGCGCGGCGGATTCCTCGCCGGTGATATAAAGCACGTCGCGGGTCTCCGTCCGGTCCTCATTGCGCGCAAACTTGGCGGCTACGTCCAGCAGCAGGGTGGACTTGCCCACGCCCGGCTCACCGGCCAGCAGGATGACGGCACCCGGGACCACGCCGCCGCCCAGCACCCGGTCCAGCTCGGCCACGCCGGTGGGCAGGTAGGCCGCCGTCGTCGCGTCGACGTCCCCAATCTTCGGCGCCGGAACCGCCACGGAGGTGGCCGCCGTCGTCCGCGCCACCGCGGCACCGGTCTCCTCCACCGTCCCCCAGGCCTGGCACTCGCCGCAGCGTCCCACCCATTTGGCCGCGGTCCAGCCGCATTCGGCGCACCTGTAGCTTTGACCGGTTGTCCTGCCTGCACGTGCCGATTTTGCTACCATGCTGCCAGCCTAGCGGCGCCCGGGGACATTGTTTCCGCGGACACCGCCGGGTGGCCTCCCCGTCTGCCGCGGGCGGCTATTTCCACAGCCGCCTGGTGGCGATTCCCGCCCCGCGCCCCAGCGACTCCAGCTTGGCGAGGGCGATCTGAGGATGTACGCGTCCGCCCAGGCCACAGTCTGTGGAGGCGATGACATTTTCGCGGCCCACCAGCCGGGCAAAGCGCTCGATCCGGTCCGCCACGAGCTCGGGATGCTCGACGACGTTGGTTGCGTGGGAGACGACGCCGGGAATGATGGACTTGCCCTCCGGCAGCTTGGTGTCCTCCCAGATCCGCCATTCGTGCTCGTGCCGGACGTTCGCGGCCTCGAAGGAATAGGCGCCGGCGTTGATCCGCAGCACCGAGTCGACAATGTCCGCGAACGGGATGTCCGTGGTGTGCGGGCCGTGCCAGGATCCCCAGCAGACGTGCAGTCGGATCTGTTCCGGCGGCAGGCCCCGCAGGGCGTAGTTGGTGGCCTCCACCCGGAGCGCGATGAACTTCAGATAATCCTTGAGGCCGGGTTCCGGGTTGATCTGGTCCCAGCTTTCGGCCAGCGAGGGGTCATCGATCTGCACCGTCAGCCCGGCGTCGATGATGGCCTTGTACTCCTCGCGCATGGCATCCGCGCAGGCGTAGAGGAATTCCTCCTCGTCCTGGTAATACTCGTTGGCCACCCGGGCGCAGGAACCGGGGGAGAGCGCCGCGATGAATCCGTTCTTTAGTCCTGCGGCATCCAGCCCTTTCTTCAGGTTGGCAATGTCGGAGGCCACCAGGTCATGCCCGGTGTAGGTCAGCGGGGCCACGACCTTGGGCTGCCTGACGCTCTTGCGGTGCGAGAGGATGCCGGAGGACGGATCGTTGTAGGCCTCGCTGAAGGCCTGCCGGTCGCGGCGGTCAGGGAAGGAGGTGAGCACCACGTTCCCCGGTGAGGACCGGTGTACCTGGGCATCGGTCCAGCGGTCCACCTCGGTGGGGGCCAGTCCGCCCAGCCGGGCAAAGGAGTAGTTCCACCACGCACCATAGTCGACGGAGGAGGACATCGTGTGTCCGTATTCGCCGTCGTTCGGGATGTCGATGCCCAGTTCCTTCTGGCGGCGGACCAGATCCACCACGGAGGCGCTGAGGAGTCCTTGGAATTCGGGGCTGGCGCCGCCGGCCTCTTTGGCCGCATTTGCGGCAAGCAGCTCCGGGGTGCGGGGCAGGGAGCCGGCGTGCGTGACGCGGATGTGGTCGGTGTTCGACGACGGCGTGTTCGGAGACGCTGCACCAGGAGACGCTGCACTAGACATGGGAAGCCCTTTCCACCGGCCGCTCGGGATGGTCGTCTTCCACGGTATCGGGCCGCGGTATGGACGCATAAACCGGTGCGTTAGGCGTCTTAATATGGCAGTCGCCGGGTTCCGGCCAAAACGGTGGCCTAGATTCTGGGCAGCGCGTCCCGCGTTTCCCCTGCCTCCATCCCGGCCGCCTCCAACAGATCCACCATCAGCGGCCGGAACAGCATGACCACCGTTTCGCCCTCCAGCCGCTGGATGCCCAGCTTCTTGGGGTGCATCCGGCCGGCGACGACGGCCAGCGCCCGGCGCGCGTTGTCCAGGTGCAGATCCCGGGCGTGCTGGTGCGGATCGGAGAGGCCGATGGCCAGCTCATCGACGGCGTCCGCGGTGTCCGCCAGCATCTGCGAAATGCCCTCGATGCCTTCGTCTGTGAGCGCGGAGTTGTTGATGGCGCTGGTGAGCCGGCGGGCAAAGACGCGGCTGTTGCGCAGGGCCAGGTCAATGTAGTCCAGCGATTGCCCGAGGCCGCCGATTTCGCCGCGGAAGCGCCGGTACGCGGGGGAAAGCCGCGCCACCTCGCGGGAGGATTTCAGCGACGTGCGCATGCTGTCCACCAGCGGCTGGCAATTACGGGCCCGGATCAGGGCATGCCAGGCCCGCGTCGAATCGCTGTACACCAGCGCGCTGGCGCATTCACGCAGGACATCGGCCAGCTGGTCCAGCAGCTTGTTCAGATCGTTTTTCGGTTGCCTGCGCGGATCGTGCGGGGTCAGGAAGGCCACGGCCAAGGCAAAGCAGCCTCCGACGACGGCGTCAAGGCTGCGGGTGAATGGCCCGCCTGCGGGGACGGGCAGCAGGACGACCAGCAGGGACTGCAGGCCCAGCTGCGTGGTAAATATACTGCCGCTGTCCAGGAAACGGGCCAGCATGATGGAGGAGAACAGCACGACGCCGGCCTGCCAGATGCCCGAACCCAGCCAGTGCAGCAGCAGATCGCCCACCACGATGCCCAGCGTGCAGCCGGCTCCCACCTCCAGCACGCGGCGTAGCCTCGGATCGCGGGAAAACCCCAGTGCAATCATGGAGGATGTTGCCGCGAAGAGCGGCCCATTGTGGCCCAGCACGTACTGGGCGAACGCGTAGGCACCTACCGCGCAGATGGTGATTTGGATGGCCGGGACAAGCGAAATCGAACTGCGCCGCAGGCCCGTCCGGGTCCGGGAGTCGAGGAAGGCGAACGCGGCGGAACCCTTTCCTGTTGGCATGCCGTAAGTCTATGCGGCGGCCCGCTTCCGAAACGTCCGAAACGGACGCGCGGA
>JBBRKU010000261.1:0-4368 GCA_038231735.1 Actinomycetales bacterium
GCGGACGGTCCAGTCGGTCCGGAAGTCGCGGCGCATGACGGCCACCAGCTGCCGGTCAATTTCGGCCATGACGACTTCGCCCTGGACCTCCACGGCGGATTCGTTCTGTGCCACGGCGTCGTAGAAGGCCAGTTCGTCCTGGTTCAGCGGGGGAGTGAACTGCTCTCCGCGGTGCGATTCCGCCGCGACCTCCTTGGCCAGGGCCACGAGCTCGGCAATAACCTCGGCTGAGGTGAGCTGCTGGTTGGTGTACTTCTTCATCAGTTCGGTGATCCGTTCGGAGAACGTCCGCTGGCGGATGGCGTTGTTGCGCGTTGTCGCGATGGATTCCTCGGATACCAGCTTGCGCAGCGCCTCGATGGCAAGCTGCGGATTCCGCGCCTGCTGGGTCTTGGCGATGAACTCCGGCGTCAGGTCGTCCAGGGACGGTTTCGGCATGCCGGCTGCCTCGTAGATGTCCAGTACGCCGCCGGTGGAGGTCGCCGTGGCAATCAGGTTGTTGAGGAGCCGGAGGATCTCTTCGGGGATGGGCTGGCCGCTGGCCTGGCGTTCGTCGGCGTCGAACTTCGCCATCCAGATGCGGATCTCCTCATAGACCTGGATCTCCGGGCGCATGACGGACAGCGTCTCCGAGCCGGAGCACAGGGCCCAGGCCCGGGACAGCTGGCTGGAGTACCGCCGGTACTGCGAGGCCAGCGTTTCCTGGCCCTCGATGGGCTTGTTCAGCGGGTTGGCTGGATCCCGCAGGTACGCCGTCGCCCCGGTCACCGCCCGCAGGAACGGCGCCTTTCCGCCCTTGTTGAGCACCGCACGCCAGTCGTAGCCGGCCAGCAGCACCCGCAGGGTGTCCACCAGCTGGAGGGCCAGTCCCACGGCCTCGTCGATGTTCTTGCCCATCGGCTTCTTGTCCTGGTCCGCCTTGGTGTACTCGTCAAGCGCCTTCGCCAGGTTCTCTGCCAGCGGCGCGTATGCCACCAGCAGCCCGTCCTGCTTGCCGCGGAAGGTCCGGTTCACGCGTGCCAGGGTCTGCATCAGCAGGGCGCCCTTGAGCGGCCGGTCCAGGTACAGCGTGTGCAGCGGTGGGGAGTCATAGCCGGTGAGCATCATGTCCTTGACGATCACGATCTCCAGTTCATCGTCCACGTCCCGCAGCCGCTCCTTGACCACCGCGTTCAAGGAATCCCGGCGCACGTGCCCGGACACCGGCGGCATATCGGAGGCGGTGCCGGAGTAGACCACCTTGATCTTCCCCTTTTTCAGCTCGTCTGAATGCCAGTCCGGCCGGAGCTGAACAATTGCCGCATACAGCCGCGCGCAGATTTCCCGTGTGCCGCCGACGATCATGGCCTTGCCCGGGGCATCGATGAATTTGCGCATCTGTGCGCTGCGGGCTTCCCAGTGCGCCACCAGATCCGCCGCCAGCGCCGCGATCCGTTCCGGCGCGCCGTACACGGCATTGACGACGGCGACACTCGCCTCGATGCGCGCGCGCTCCGTATCGTCCAGCCCGAGGGTTGCCTCGTCGGCGGCCGTATCCAGGACCTCCTCGGTGACGTCCTCCGCCAGGCCAATCTTGATCAGCCGGGGCTCGAAGTACACCGGAACCGTAGCGCCGTCGTCGACCGCCCGCGAGAGGTCGTAGATGTCGATGTACTCGCCGAACACGTCCCGGGTGTTGCGGTCCGCGAAGGAGATCGGGGTGCCGGTGAAGGCGATCAGCGTGGCGTGCGGCAGGGCATCGCGCAGGTGCCGGGCGTAGCCGTCCAGATCGTCGTAGTGCGAGCGGTGCGCCTCGTCGACGACGACGATAATGTTCCGCCGGTCGGACAGCAGCGGGTGGTCCGTGCCGGCGTCCTTCTCCGCCTTGCTCAGGCCGAACTTCTGCAAAGTGGTGAAGTAGATGCCGCCGGTGGTGCGGTTGGTCAGCTCCTCGCGCAGCTCGGCACGCCGGCGGATCTGCCTGGGTTTTTCGGGCAGCAGCAGGCTGCGGTCGAACGTTTCGAACAGCTGGCCGTCCAGTTCATTGCGGTCGGTGATGACCACGACGGTCGGGTTCAGCAGCTGGGGATGCCGCACCACGAGGTTGGTGTACAGCTCCATTTCCATCGACTTGCCGGAACCCTGGGTGTGCCAGACGACGCCGGCCTTGCCGTTGCTTTTCACCGCCTGGACGGTGCTGCCCACGGCCTTGGTGACGGCGAAATACTGGTGCGGCTTGGCGATCCGCTTGGCCAGGCCTTCCGGCCCCTCGTCGAAGGCGGTGAAGGAGCGCAGCAGCTGCAGGAAGCGTTCCTGGTTAAACAGGCCCAGGATCGCGGTTTCCAGACCCGTGGTGAGTTCACCGTCCAGCAGGTCGCCCGGTGCCAGCGGCTCGCCGTCGTCGTTCACGTTCCAGGGGGAGAAGTGGTTCAGCGGCGTGAAGGGCGTGCCGTACTTGGCGAGGATGCCGTCCGAAGCGATCGTGAAGACGCAGAACCGGAAGGCCAGCGGGAACTCGCGCAGGTAGGTCCGCAGCTGGGCGTGCGCGCCGGAGACGTCAGCGTGCTGGCTGCCGGCCTTCTTGAGCTCCAGGACGCAGACGGGCATGCCGTTGAGGAACAGCACCATGTCGAGGCGGCGGCGGTAGTCGCCGCGGACCAGGGTGAGCTGGTTGACGGCCAGCCAGTCATTGTCGCTGGGCTCCGAGCTGACCAGCCGGATGGTCGGGTTGACCTCGCTGCCGTCGGTGTCGACGTAGCTGATGCCGCGGAAGCCGTCCACCAGATAGCTGTGGATCCGGTGGTTCTCCGCCAGGGCGTCCTGCGACTTCGGCGCCGCAATCTCGGCGACGGCCTGCTGCAGGTACTGTTCCGGGATGGCCGGGTTGAACCTGCGCAGGGCAGCCAGCAGGCGCGGCCGGATGAGCAGGTCATCCCAGGAATCGCGCTCGTCCGTGCCCGGGGCAATCTCCTCGCCGTGCATCGGCCGCCAGCCCAGCGGCTCGGCCAGCAGGTCCAGGGCCAGGCCCTCCCATTGCGCCTCGGAAAAACCTGTTGCGGTCAGTGTCATGTTTTTTCCGTTTCCCCATGGTCGGACAGTTCTGCTTCAAGATCTTCAATGCTGGGCAGGCTGGAGGCGAACTCCTCGGGCAGCGAGTTGACGATCTCAGTCTTCCATTCGGAGACGCCGATCGGCGACTTGTAGCCGCGGAGTGCGTACTCGGCCACCACGTTGTTCTTCGCCTTGCACAGCAGCAGCCCGATGCTCGGTTGATCATCGGCGTGCGCCAGGAGATCATCGACGGCTGACATGTACATGCCGAGCTGGCCCAGATAGCCGGGATCGAACTTGGTGGCTTTCAGCTCGACGACGACGAAGCGGCGCAGTTTGAAGTTATAGAAGAGCAGATCGGCAAAGAATTCGTCGCCGCCAATCACCAGCCTGACCTGCTCGCCCACAAACGCGAAGCCCTGCCCCAGCTCCAGCAGGAACTTCTGCATATGCTTGACCAGCTGGGTTTCAAGCTCGCGCTCATTGTGCTGGTCGGTCATGGCGACAAAGTCGAAGACGTAGGGATCCTTGGTCAGCTGTTGCGCCAGATCGGAGTCCGACGGCGGCAGGGTCGCCTTAAAGTTGGTGATGGCCTTACCGGATCGTTCGTGCAGACGGGTGTCGATCTGGAGCACCAGAATGTCTCTCGACCAGCCGTTTTCGATGGCTGCAGCCGCGTACCAGAGCCGTATGTCCTGGTCCTTTAGCTTCTCGAGCAATACGATGTTGTGCCGCCACGGCAATATTGCAACGCTGCGTTGCAATATTGAGGGATCTGGCCATGCCTGGGCGAAACTCCTCATATAACGCAGGTTTCGAGGCGAGAAGCCTCGGGCATCGGGAAAGACTTGTCGGATATCGGTAGAAAGCCTGTCGACCACCTTCGTCCCCCAACCCTCTGCAGATTCGCGTTCCAGCAGGTCGGATCCGATCGACCAGTACGTTTTCAGCAATTCTTGGTTTACCGAGGAGACCACGCGCGCTCGTCCGGCCGAGACTCGATCAGTGACGGTCGCGAGCAAGTCCGGATACCAATCCGGCATCGCCGAGCGTGCCGGTGTCGAAGGGAACGATGCACCCTCGTCCGACTCTTCGTTGTCCCTGCGACTGTCCTTCGGCTCATTTCGATTCACGACGCTGCCTCCAAGGCTCCCGCATCCCTGACCCGGAGATTTCCGAACGTCAGTTGCGGCAGCAGCGTATCGCCGACCACTGACATTCCTCGGTCTGCCGGGCGACGCACCGTGGAGAACTCGGGCGACGCCGGCAACTTTTCAGCTGGCAATTGGGCAAGCGGTGCTTGCCCAATTGACTGGCCCATTTGTGCAACGCCTTGCA
>JBBRKU010000262.1:0-4361 GCA_038231735.1 Actinomycetales bacterium
CCCGGCCGGGGACGTAGTTGAACGTGGAGGAGCGCAGGGCCTTCAGCCGGTTCCAGCCGCGGTGCACCAGATCCAGGATGTGCGGATTGGGGCAGTTTTCGAAGAGTACGCTGTGGAAATCCAGGTTCAGCGCGGTGAACCGCACCGGGTCGAAGTGCTCCAGGCACTGGCGCATCTGCTCGTTAACGGCGCGGGCGCGGGCAACGTCGGCCTGGCCGATCCGCGGCGCGGACAGCGCGGTCGCGGCTCCCTCCACGATGCTCAGCGTCTGCATCGTGTAGAAGTACTCGGTCGGGTCGATCCCGGCCACCGTGGCTCCCACATTGCGTTCAAAGGTCACAAAGCTTTCCGCCTCCAGCCGGCGGATCGCCTCGCGGACCGGAACCACGCTCACGCCCAGGTTCTCCGCGAGTTTGGCCAGCACCAGCCGGTAGCCGGGGGAGTACTCTCCGCTGAGGATCCTCTCCTTGATGGAGCCGTACGCCAGTTCGGATTTGCTCAGGGTGGATTTGCTCAGGGCCGACATGCTCAGGTCCGTTGTTCCGGGTACATTCTGGATGCTCATGACGGTGCGCCCTGCGGATGGTCCAGCGCCCAGTCCTGGTACCTGGCACGCCAGTCGGCGTTCATCGGGTAGAGCCCGTCCACGCTGTGCCCCTGGGCAACCATCGCGGCAAAGTAGCTTTCCTCATGTTCCTGCTGGATTGCATCGTCCGCCAGCTCCCTGGCGATGGCCGGAGGGATCACCAGGATGCCGTCCGCGTCCGCGACGATGATGTCTCCCGGCTGCACGGTGGCGCCGCAGCAGGAAATGGTCAGGTCCACATCCCACGGAATGTGCCGGCGGCCCAGCACGGCGGGGTGCGGATTGGAAAAGTAGGTGGGCATGTCCAGGGCGGCGACGGCGGTCAGGTCCCGGATGCCGCCGTCGGTGATGATGGCAGCCGCGCCCTTGATCTGGGCCCGCAGCGCCAGAATGTCCCCGACCGTGCCGGTGCCCTTCTCGCCGCGCGCCTCCATCACCAGGATTTCGCCCTGGCCCAGGGTGTCGATGGCCCGCTTCTGCGCGTTGTAGCCGGCGCCGTGGGCCTTGAACAGGTCCTCCCGGTTGGGCACGTAGCGCAGCGTCCGGGCGGTGCCCACGACCTTTTTCGCCGGCCGGGTGGACTGCAGACCGTCGATGCTGACGTTGTTCAGGCCGCGCTTGCGCAGCTGCGAGCTCAGCGTGGCGGTGGCCACGGATTCCAGCTTGGCCTTCAGCTCCGCGGTGAGCGCGCTGGCCGGTGCGGCCGCGGCGGATTCTGCTGGGCCGGATTCTGCTGTGCCGGTCTGCGTGCCGGCGGCCGCGGCGCTGCCCCAGGCATCCTCCCGGTCCTGGTCGGTGAGCTTGGGCCCGTTGCCGTAATCCGCCAGCGGGATGGTCCCCTCGGTGACGGTGGTGGTCAGTCTGCCGGTGCTCAGTCCCGCTGCCGGGTCATCAACCTCGACGACGACGACGTCGCCCGGCTCAGCGACCGAGGAGCCGGCGGGGGTTCCGGTCAGGATGACATCGCCCGGCTCCAGCGTCATGAGCTGGGACAGGTCCGCCACCAGCCGGGAGAACGGGAAGAGCAGTCCGGCCGTGCTGTCCTCCTGGACCAGCGAGCCGTTGACCCAAGTCCGGATCCGCAGTGCCTCCGGGTTGACCGAGCTCGCATCGAGCAGCTCCGGTCCGAAAGGGGTATAGCCGTCCCCGCCCTTGGATCGGAGGTTGGAGCCCTTGTCCGCATACTTCAGGTCGTACACGCCCAGGTCATTGCTGGCGGTGACGAAGCCGACGTACTTCCACGCCTCGTCGATGCCGACGCGACGCGCCGCGGTACCGACGACGATGGCCACTTCACCTTCGTACGCCAGCAGCTCGCAGCCGGCCGGACGCTCCACGGTGCCGCCGCTCAGGCTCAGCGAGGAACTCGGTTTGATGAAATAGGAGGGCTGGGCTGGCACCCGGCCACGCTGATCCGCCCGGCTGCGGTAGTTCAGATGTACGGCAATAACCATGCGCGCCTGGGCGATGGTGTCCGCGTCAACACTGGCCACGGTGCCTCCTAATCAAATCTGAAATCGTATACGTTCTAGTATTATCCCCCTCGGGTTTCCCGTCAACCCCTCCGCCAGACGCGTCCCCAGTTATGGTGGTCGACCGAGCGAGCTCTGCGAGCCCGTCGAGACCCGCGCCCGCCGGTCTCCTAGGAAAAAGTGGTGACTATGCGGCTGTCCAGAACCCCTTTTTCGTCGCCCACGACGGGCGAAGCCCCTCCACCGCTCCGCTCGGCCGCGGGCGGCCTCGGTCGATCACTGAAGACTGACCACTTATCAATCCGACGCGCCGGCAGAACTGACGACACGCCGGATTCATTTGGTCACGGGCGGCCAAAGGTGGTCAGTTCTGGAAGGCGGGAGGCGCTCTTGGCCGTTATCGGCGCCGTCCAGCCCATCGTCGTGCACCGAGCGACGGCGGCCCCGGTCTCCCAGGAAAAGGTGGTGACTATGCGGCGGTCCACAACACCTTTTTCGTCGCCCACGACACGACGGGGCGAAGCCCCTCCACACCGTCGCCCCTCTGCTCGGCCACCCCCTCTGCTCGGCCGCGAGCGGCGCCGTCGACCACCGGAGCGTGCGGGCGGGGCGGGACAGCACCAATCTACCCCGCAGTAAACGCATGAAAACCGCGCGTTCGATGCAGTTAGCGCGGGGTAGTTGCCGGCGTAAAGCGGTGCGAACCGCCGTTGATCCTCGGCTTCTGCTGCCGCCTATGAGAGATGCAGCTCGAAGGCATCGCTGATGGCGCGCGCTAGCTCAACCTCTTGGTCGTCGAAAAGTAAGCCTATCGTTTCGCCGACGGCATCCTTCCGGACGGTACTGACGTTGTCGCAGCTGATCACGCAGTCGTGGTCCAGGCCGTTGCGCCGCCCGACGAGGACTTCGCTGGTCATGCCCCTGATCGTGCTGGTAATGGGAGCGACGGTAACCCAGGTGAGCAGGTGGAGCTTGGAGTGACGGGTGAGGATCAGCGCCGGGCGCCGCTTAGCCAAGCGCACCATTACGATGGAGCGCATCAGTCCAGCGCAGGGCGCGGCAGGTCCAACATGCCATCGAGATCGGGGTAAACGGCCTCTCCCTTGCGGGCGAGTTCGATCAGTGCGGCTTCCTCTCCGCGGTATCGTCGGTCCCGTTGTAGAAGGGCGATTCCGCGGCGGATTGCGTCGGATCGGTTGGCGGCGCGCCCCTCGGCAACCTCAGCGTCAAGCGCTTCCAGTTCCTCCTTATCGAGGCGGATAGCGATCTGCGTAGACATAACAAACAGCGTACGCTCGATGTCAACCAATCGGTATACACGAGCGGGTGGGCTTCCGCGCGTCTTCATGCTTGGCCGGCTGGGGGATCCTCCGGCGCAAATGAGTCAGTGGACGCTCGGGGCCCGGTTCGGCGGCTGCGGAATGCGGATTCCGTCCGTTGTATAGCCGCCCGTAATGGGTCCGGTGAAAGGATCGCCAGCGGAAGCGATGACGGGTCCGTTGACGAGTGCCCGGTGCCGTTCGGCTGCCGGGGTTCGGGCCTGCTCCGCCGCCCGGTAGGCCACCGCCGCCGTCGGCAGGCCGTCGTCGTTGGACGCCGCAATGTCCGGGCCGGAATCCGCAGGAGCCGGTGCCACCGACTGCTGGGCCTGGACGCGCAGCGCCACCGCAACATCATGCGCCGTGGGCCGGAGCTCGGGATTGCGGGCCGTCATCGCGACCAGCAGGCCCACCCACTCGGCTCCCAGGGAGTCCGGGATCTCCGGGTCCCGGGCCAGCCGGGCGACTGCGGCCTCAAGGGTGGGTCCGGGGAATGCCTTCTGGCCGGTGAGGCACTCCAGCAACACCAGGCCCAGCGAATAAATGTCCGAGGCAGTAGTCACGTTCTGCGCCAGTGCCTGCTCCGGGCTCAGGTAATTCGCCGTACCCAGCGTGGTGCCGGCGACGGTGGCGGCGGTGGCCTCGATCATGCGGGCGATGCCGAAGTCGGAGAGCAGTGGGTGCAACCGGGTGTCGTCCGGGCTGGAGGAGGCCATCAGGATATTGGCGGGCTTCACGTCCCGGTGGATGACCGCGTGCTGGTGGACATAGTGCAGGGCATCGGCAATGTCGGCGCCCAGCTGCGCCGTTTCATCGGTGTGGAATTCGCCGGTGGCCAGCAGCTGGCGCAGATCCGGGCCCTGGATGAGTTCCATCACCAGATAGCTGCGGAAAGCGCCCGTCCCGTCCGCATGGACCCCGGCATCATGCAGGGTGACCAGGCCCGGATGGGTGAGGGTGGCCAGCAGCTGGGTTTCGGTCTGC
>JBBRKU010000263.1:0-4355 GCA_038231735.1 Actinomycetales bacterium
GGCGATCAGCTGGCCCTGGTGGATGTGGCCGGTGTGCGGCGCAAGATCAACATTGGATTGCTGGACGAGGGACCGCTCGAACCGGGAATGTGGGTCATCATCCATATGGGATTCGCGCTGGAGCGCGTGGATGCCGCGGGCGCGGAGAAGGCCATGAGCGGGCTGGAACTGATGGGCCGGCCGATGGATGCCGACGGTGAGTAGCTGCACCTAGCTGTAGTGTTCCAGGGCGATCGCAGTGCCGCGGTGTTCGACCCCGCTGTTGGCGATCCTCAGGTGCCGGCTGGTGAAGAGCTGGAGCTGGTGCAGCTGTCCTGGGGTAAGGCGGTCGCACACCCAGTCCCAGTGCAGAGACACCACGTCCCCCACCGCCAGGCCGGCCACGAAGCCGGAACCTGCCACCGCATATTTGGCCGTTTCCAGCTGGGCCTCGCCGAGCGAGAGGACCCTGCCGTCCCACGCCAGCGGACGGGACCGCACCACCGCCTCGTCGCCGGTGATGGCCAGCACGTCGCCCCATCGGATGCGGCATTTGTCCAGCACGTTCAGTGCAGTGGCATAGCGGCGGTCGTCCCGCAGCAGTCCCAGCCACGGATAGACCTCAAAAACGTGGAAACTGTGGTGCGGGACACCGCCGGCCAGCACGCCCTCGACCAGGTGCGGGAACTGCCGTCCGGTGCGGGCGCGGAACCTCTCCTCCATGGAGTTGCCAACGTTGGTGACGCCGATGGTATCCAGCAGCGCATTGCCCACCCAGTACGCCTCGACGACGCGGTGGTCCAGCGGATCGCGGATGCCGGTGGCCGCGGCGATGAGTTCCAGATAGGGCCACGCACCGGCGAAGCCTTTTGCCAGCTCGCGCAGTCCCGGGTCGGTCACACCGGACTGTCCGTAGTGAAGCAAGTCGTCACTGTCCGGCGGCCCGCAACTGCCCCGGGAGTTGGGCGGGTAGGCATAACGGACAAACAATTGGGCGCCATCGATAACCATGTTCTGGCCTCGTTCCCTAAGGGTGTTACCTGACGCTAGCATCACCTCCGGCGGGCCACAAGGAATCCACCGGCGGACCCGCCGGACGGTTCCACCGCCAGCCGGTCAGCATCCGCTTCGTTGACAGCGTTGATACGCGGGTGGATGCTGGAGGCCTGCACGCCCGGCGTGCAAGACGATCGTGTCCCTCGTACAGGAGGTGGGCGTTGGATCCCGGTGAGATTGCCCGGCGCTCGGTGTTGCGCGGCATCATTCTTGGCGGCGGCGCCGTCCTGCTGTCCGGATGCGGCCAGCCCGGTTCATCCGCCGGCACCCAGCCGGCAACGGTGGCGGCCGCGGATCCGATCAGTGTGAAAGACCAGCGAGGCAAAACCATCACGTTCAGCGGGCCCGTCACCCGCGTGGTGACCATACCGATGCCCGCGGCATCCCTGCTGGTGGCCGTCGACCAGAGTGCGGACCACCTCGCAGCAATGCACAATGCGTCCTGGATCGCGATGCGGGACGGCATCATGGGCCAGCTCTATCCGGCGGCACTGAAGATCCCGCATGACATCGCGACCCAGGATTTCACCCCTAACGTGGAAAGCGTACGGGCCCTGGACCCCGACGTCGTCGTGCAGTGGAGCGATTCCCAGCTCACCGCCCCCTTGGAGAACGCCGGGCTAAAGGTTGTTGGCCTGAACAATACCGGGACGCAGCAGGATGTTGACGCCTGGATTGCGCTGTTCGCCGCGATGCTCGGCAAACCGGACCGGGCCACGCAGATCAAGGCCCGCAGCGATGACGAGCTCAAGGAAGTACATTCGGCGGCCACCGGACGCACCCAGACCGGGCCTCGCATCCTGTATTTCAACCGCTTCACCGGCGGCCTGAAGGTGGCGGGAACCAACAGCTATAACGACTTTTACATCAAGCTGGTGGGCGGTACCAATCCCGCCTCCGGCCAGCAGGGCGTCAAGGGTTCCGGGATGGTGGGTGTGGACGTGGAGCAGGTGCTGGCCTGGGATCCGGAGGTCATACTGCTGGGCAACTTCGACGGCGCGATGCCCAATGACATCTATTCCAACCCCATCTGGCAGACCATCGCCGCGGTACGTGCGCGGCGGGTCTACAAGGTGCCGCTGGGAGGCTACCGGTGGGATCCACCCGGGCAGGAATCCCCGCTGATGTGGCATTGGCTCACGGACATCAGCTTCCCCCAGCCGCAGAAATCCCAACTGCGGAGCAAAGTGGCCGGCTACTACGATTTCCTCTACGCGCGCCAGCCGAGCCCAGCCCAGATTGACAAGATCCTCTGGACCGATGTGAACGGCCGGTCGGCCGCCTACGGGCAGTTCGATGCTTCATGAGGCGCGCTCCGGGCGGCCGAGCGGCGGGGATCCGCCCGGCAGGCCCGCGGCCCGCGAACCCTCCGGCCGGCTGAACCCGCGTCAGCCCTCCGGCCGCAGGCCGGCCCGGCGCGCCGCGGGCGCGGTGGCCGGGACCGCCGTCGTCCTTGTCATTGTGGGTCTGCTGGCGCTGACGATGGGACGCTACAACGTTCCGTTCTGGGATGTGGTGCAGACCCTGGCCTCGCGCCTGGTGCCCGGCAGGTCTCCGGTGAGCGGTGCGGAACAGAATGTGGTGCTGCTGGTCCGGCTCCCCCGGGTGCTGCTGGCCCTGCTGGTGGGCGGCGGGCTGGCTATCGGCGGGGCGGCGCTGCAGGCCATTTTCCGCAATCCGCTGGTCAGCCCGGACATCATCGGCGTCTCCGCGGGAGCGTCCTTTGGTGGCGCGCTGGCCCTGCTGCTTGGCGTGGGCTCCGCGCTGCTGGTCGGTTCCTCGTTCCTGTTTGGCCTGGGCGCGCTGGGACTGCTGGTCCTGATCACCTCGGGAAAGGGCGGCACACCCATGCTGATGATAGTGCTGGGCGGCGTGGTTACCGGGTCCTTTTTCTCGGCCCTGGTTGCCCTGGTGACCTACATTGCGGACCCCTTCACCACGCTGCCCGCCATTGTCTTCTGGCTGCTGGGCAGTGTGGCATCGGCGACCTACGCGCAGGTGCTGGTGGCTGCGGGACCGGTGCTGGTGGGCACGGTTGTGCTGCTGGCGCTGCGCTGGCGCATCAATGTGCTCTCGCTCGGGGACGAGGATGCCGCCGCACTGGGGCTGCGGCCACTGACGCTGCGCTGGGTGGTGCTGGTCTCGGTGGCCCTGATTGTGGCCGGTGCGGTGGCGGTCAGCGGTGTGATCAGCTGGGTGGGGCTGGTGATTCCGCACCTGGCCCGGATGTGGGTGGGACCGGACCACCGTGTGCTGTTGCCGGTCTCCTTCCTGATGGGCGGGGCGTACATCATTGCGGTGGACACCATCGCCCGGACCGCGACGGCCGGGGAGATCCCGCTGGGGGTCCTCACCGCGCTGATCGGTGCCCCGGTTTTCTTCCTGCTGCTACGGCGCAACCGGGACAGGATCTGGGACAGTGCTTGAGCTGGCCGGCGCCGGCTTCGGTTACTCCCGCCAGAGCTGGGTGTTCCGCGGACTGAGTTTCACGGTTCCGGCCGGGACCGCCACTGCGGTGCTGGGGCCCAACGGCGCCGGCAAGACGACGCTGGTCCGCTGTGCCGCCGGCCTGCTGAAGCCTCAGGAGGGCCAGGTGCACCGGCTGGACACCGTGGGGTACGTGCCGCAGGCGCACGGCAGCGCGTTCGCGTACCGGGCGTTGGACATGGTCCTGATGGGGCGCGCCCGGAAGATAGGAGTTTTCCGCTCTCCGGGTCCCTCGGACACCGCGGCGGCGGCCCGGGCGATGGAACGGGTTGGCATCGGCGCGCTGGCGGAGCGGCTCTTCCCGACGCTCAGCGGCGGCGAGCAGCAACTGGTGCTGATTGCCCGGGCCATCGCCGCGGGCTGCCCCATCCTGGTCCTGGACGAGCCCGCCACCGGGTTGGACCTGAAGAACCAGGCCCGGGTACTGACACTGCTGCGTGAGCTGCTGGCGGATGGCCTGTCCATGCTGCTCAGCACGCATCACCCGGACCACGCCCTGTATCTGGCGGATTCGGTGGTGCTGATGGGCCGGGACCGCGTCCAGGCGGGCACGGCGGCCCAGCTGCTCACGGCCCGGGAGCTGTCCGCACTGTACGGCGTCCGGGTCTCCACGGTTGATTACGACGACGGCGGGCAGTCCCGGCGCACGGTGGTGGCGCACTTCGATGTGCCGTCGCCGTCGCCCGGCGCCCATCCAACAGGTTGAGGTGGCAGCTCGCGCCCATGTCTTTCGAAAACCTGGGCGCGGTCGATCTCCCTGGTCCACGACCCGATCAGCACGGTGGCCACCGCGTTGCCGGTGAAGTTGGTCAGCGCGCGGGCCTCGGACATGA
>JBBRKU010000264.1:0-4343 GCA_038231735.1 Actinomycetales bacterium
GAACGGGATGTTGATCTGCGCGTCGGCGGCTTCGCGGACGGCCGGCTTGGCATTGAACGCCACGCTCAGCCCCGCCACGGCCATCATGTCCAGGTCGTTGGCGCCATCGCCGATGGCCACCGTCCGGTCTATAGTGATGCCCTCCGCGGCGCTCCAGCGACGCAGCGCCTGGGCCTTGGCCGCGCGGTCCACCACGTCCCCCAGCACGCGGCCGGTCAGGACGCCGTCGACGATCTCCAGATCGTTGGCCATTGCATAATCCAACTCCAGGCTCGCGGCGAGCGGCGCCAGGACCTGGGAGAAACCACCGGACACCGCCGCCACCACGTGCCCGGCGGCCTTCGCCTCACGGACCAGACGCTCGGCGCCGGCGGTCAGTTTGACCTTGGCGCCCACCTCGGCCAGCACACTTTCGGGGAGCCCGGCCAGGGTGGCAACCCGGGCGTGCAGGCTTCGCGCAAAGTCCAGCTCGCCGCGCATCGCCGCCGCGGTAACCTCCGCCACCTGGGCCTCGGTGCCGGCGTGCGCGGCCAGCAGCTCGATGACCTCCTGCTGGATCAGGGTGGAATCCACGTCCATAATGATGAACTTGCGTTCCGCGCTGCGGAGCGGGGCGGGCACGACGGCGGTGTCCACTCCGGCATGCGCGGCGCCGGCTATCCGCCGGCGCAGCTCCGCCAGGGCTGCTTCAGCGCTGCCATCGCCATTGGTTTCCAGCTCCAGGCCGACCGTATGGACGGCGAACCGCGCGTCGGGCAGGTAGCTTTCCTCCAGCAGCCGGGCACCGTTTTCGCCGAGCAGTCCCCGGATATCGTCCAGGGCGGCGGGGGAGAGGGTCAGGCCATAGCTGACCGCATAAAAGTTGGCAGGCATAGCCACCAGTTTAGCCAGCGGACCCGGCCCTGGTCGGCCGACCGGCCGTGCCGCCGCGCGGTTAGCGCTTGCGCGCAATTTTGCCCTACTGTCTAGAGCTATGAGTGATGTTCTTGAATTGGCCGGTGTCAGCGTTGTCCGCGGCAGGAAAAAGTTGCTGGACAACGTGGACTGGCAGGTCAAGGAGGGCGAGCGATGGGTGATCCTTGGCCCCAACGGTGCCGGCAAAACCACTCTGCTGCAGATCGCCGGCGCGCGGCTCCACCCGACCACCGGCGTCGCCGGCATCCTCGAGGAAGTCCTGGGCGCCGTCGACGTCTTTGAACTCCGCCCCCGGATCGGCCTGGCCTCAGCCGCGCTGGCCAGCCAGATTCCCGAGCACGAGAAGGTGCTCAACGTCGTCGTCACCGCGGCCTATGGCGTGACGGGCCGCTGGCGCGAGGAGTACGAGCGCGACGACGAGCGCCGCGCCTTCCACCTGCTCGAGGCCTGGGGCATGTCCACCTTCATGAACCGGCCGTTCGCCTCCCTCAGCGAGGGCGAGCGCAAGCGGGTGCAGATTGCCCGCGCGCTGATGAGCGATCCTGAACTGCTGCTCCTGGATGAGCCGGCCGCGGGACTGGACCTGGCCGGCCGCGAGGACCTGGTCCGCCGGCTCAGCGAGCTTGCCGCGGCTGCCGACGCCCCCGCGCTGGTCCTGGTCACGCACCATCTGGAGGAAGTTCCGCCAGGATTCACGCATGCCCTGCTGCTGCGAGACGGCGAAGTGGTGGCGCAGGGCCCGGTCGCCGAGGTCCTCACGGAGGAACACCTCAGCGAGACCTTCGGGCTGCCGCTGGCCGTGACCAACAACGCCGGGCGCTATTCCGCCACTGCCCGCCGCTAGCCCCGTGGAACTGCTGAACTCGCTCTTCATCCTGCTCGGCGGGCTGTGGGCCGGGACCATTAACTCCGTGGTCGGCTCCGGAACGCTGGTCACCTTCCCCATCCTGATCGCACTGGGCTATGCCCCGGTCAAGGCCACCATCAGCAACGCGATGGGCTTGATTGCCGGCGGCGCCGCGGGCGTCTGGGGCTACCGGCAGGAGCTGGTGGGCATGCGCGCCAACCTGGTGCGGCTGCTGCCGGCGTCCCTGCTCGGCGGCATCACGGGCGCCTACCTGCTGTTGCACCTGCCCGAATCGGTCTTCGGCGTCGTGGCACCGTTCCTGATAGTGCTGGCGCTGGTTATGGTGCTGCTCCAGCCCCGGCTGCAGCGCTGGGTTAAGCGTCGCGCGGAGGAGAACGACGGCGTTCCGCAACGCTCGCACACGGTGGTCATGATTGCGCTGGTCTACTTTGCCGGCGTGTACGGTGGCTATTTCGTGGCCGCGCAGGGTATCCTGCTGGTCGGGATCCTAGGCATCTTCATGTCCGGCACACTGCAGAATGCCAATGCCGTAAAGAATGTGCTCTCGCTGGCCGTGAACCTGATTGCGGCCGTTTCCTACCTCACCTTTGCGGGGGACAAGATCGTCTGGCCGGTGGTGGGCCTGATCGCCGTCAGCTCGCTGATCGGCGGCTTTGTCGGCTCCCGGATCGGCCGCAGGCTCTCCCCCCTGGTGCTGCGCCTGGTCATCGTGACGCTGGGCGTCGTCGCGCTGTACTTCATGGTCGCCAAACTGCTGGGGCACTGATGATCATAGAGCTCTCCGACCCGCACGATCCGCGGGTTTCGGACTACACCAACCTCACGGATGTGCAGCTGCGCAAACTCCGTGAACCGGCCGAGGGCATGTACATCGCGGAGAGCTCCCGGGTCCTGCGCCGCGCGCTGGAGGCCGGGCACCGGCCGCGGTCCTTCTTCATGGCCCGCAAATGGCTGGAGGACCTGGCCGACGTTTTCGCGGTCTACCCGCAGGTGCCCGTCTTTGTCGGTGCGCCGGGCGTGCTGGAGGAAATCACCGGCTTCCACCTGCACCGCGGAGCCATGGCCGCGATGCAGCGGCCGGCACCGGTTTCGGTGCACAGCCTGCTTTCCGGGGCCAGCCGGATAGCCGTGCTGGAGGACATTGTTGACCACACGAACCTGGGCGCCATTTTCCGCTCCGCCGCCGCGTTGGACGTGGACGCCGTCCTGGTCAGCCCGCGTTGCGGGGACCCGCTCTACCGCCGCAGCATCCGGGTCAGCATGGGAACCGTGTTCCAGATCCCCTGGGCCCGGCTGGACCACTGGCCGGCCGGCATGGCAGCCCTTTCGGCACACGGCTTCACCACCGCGGCCCTTGCCCTGACCGACGACTCGCTCAGCCTGGACGAGCTGGCGGCCCGGCGGTACCCGAAACTGGCGCTGATCCTCGGCACCGAGGGCGAGGGTCTTGGCCTGGAAACTCTGGCCGCGGCCGACTGTACCGTCAGGATTCCCATGCGTCCCGGCGTCGACTCCCTGAACGTGGCCGCGGCCAGCGCCGTTGCTTTCTGGGCCTGTCGACCGGCCCTGCCGACTGGGCCTGTCGAAACGCCGGGTAGGGTGAAGCATGCGCAATGGCGATGTAGTGGCGGACTTTGAACTTCCGGACCAGCACGGCAAGCTCCGGCGGCTGAGCGAGTACCTGGCATCCGGGCCTGTGGTGCTGTTCTTCTACCCGCTGGCCGGCAGCGGGGGATGCACGCAGGAGGTCTGCCACTTCCGGGACGTCGAATCCGAGCTCCGTGCCGCGGGCGCCCAACCGGTGGGTGTCAGCCGCGATCCGGTGGACAAGCAGCTGGAATTCGCCCGGACCACCGGCATCGATTACCCCCTGCTCTCCGACGCCGACGGCGACATCTGCGAGTACTTCGGCGTGAAACGCAGAATGCTTGCCAAGGTCCTGCCGGTCAAGAGGTCCACCTTCGTCATCGACGCCGGCGGCGTGGTGCGGGACGTCATCAACAGCGAAACGGACATGGAAACCCATGCCGATGAGGCGTTGGCCACCCTGAAGCACCTTGCCGGGAAGCACTGACCGCTCCGTCAGGTGTCTCTCTTTTCTGGAGGCGCGCCGGAGGGCCCCGGCATTTGGGGATAGTTCGCCGCGGCGCTAGTATTGATAGCTGGCCCTAGTGGCCACCTGTTCTCATTCCGGCTGGCCAAATCCAGGCGACTACACAAAGGCAAAACCGTGAAGACTAATACTCACCCGAAGTACGAAGCTGTTGTTTTCAACGACCTGGCTTCCGGCGTCAAGTTCCTGACCAAGTCCACCGTGTCTTCCAAGAAGACCATCGAGTGGGAAGACGGCAACACCTACCCCGTCTACAAGCTAGAGATTAGCCACCGCAGCCACCCCTTCTATACGGGCAAGCAGGTGATGGTAGACACCGCCGGTCGTATCGACAAGTTCCGCAGCCGCTACGCCAAGAAGGTGCCCGCCAAAACGGCTAGCGCACCCGCCGAAGAGCAGGCCTAAACCTGCCGACTGGCCAAACTTGCAGTGAACTATCTGCAAGTC
>JBBRKU010000265.1:0-4337 GCA_038231735.1 Actinomycetales bacterium
AGTCATCAAACAGCTCGGCCTCGTGGTGGAAGGACTTCCGCAGCTCCGTGGAGGGGGCCACCTCCTTGAGCCCCAGGTCGACGGCGGCCCGTTCCTTGGTCACACCGCGCGGCCACAGCCGGTCCACCAGCACCCGGAACTCGCCGCTTGCAGCCGGGCTGCCGCCGTCGTCGTACACTCTCTGAATCCGCACGTTTCCCATAGCCGCATCCTAGCCCGCTGCGGGCATGAAAGAATTGGGCCATGGCTGAACAACTCCCGGGCACAGACACGCCCGCCGCGACCCCGTCCAACGTTCCCGACAAGCCCGCGCTGGAAGGTCTGGAAGCCGTCCTCACCGGGCGCTGGCGCGCGCAGGGCACCTACAAGTTTGACCGGAACACCACCCGGGAGCAGGTCTACTCGATCGACACGCCCCCGCCCACGGCCTCCGGCTCGCTGCACGTGGGGCATATGTTCTCCTACACGCAGACGGACGTGCTGGCCCGGTACCAGCGGATGAACGGCAAGAATGTCTTCTACCCGATGGGCTGGGACGACAACGGACTGCCGACCGAGCGCCGCGTCCAGAACTACTACGGCGTGCGCTGCGACCCCGCGCTGCACTACGACCCGGACTTCGTCCGGCCGGCGCAGCCCGCCAAGAATGAGCGCGATTTCATCCAGATTTCCCGGCGCAATTTCATTGAATTGTGCGAAGAGCTGGCGGTGGAGGACGAGAAGGTCTTCGAGAACCTGTTCAGCACGCTGGGCCTCTCCGTCGACTGGGACCTGACCTACCGCACCATCGACACGTCCTCCCGCGCCGTCAGCCAGCGCGCCTTCTTGGCCAACCTGGCCGCCGGGGACGCCTACATGGCGGAGGCCCCCACGCTCTGGGATGTCACGTTCCGCACAGCCGTCGCCCAGGCCGAGCTGGAGGACCGGGAGCGTCCCGGCGCCTTCCACCGCCCGGATGGCGAAAAGGTCTACATCGAGACCACCCGCCCGGAGCTCATCGCCGCCTGCGTGGCCCTGGTGGCGCACCCGGATGACGAGCGCTACCAGCCGCTTTTCGGGACCACCGTTTCCTCCCCGCTCTTCGGCGTCGAGGTGGAGGTCAAAGCTCACCCGCTGGCCAAGCCGGACAAGGGTTCCGGACTGGTCATGGTCTGCACCTTTGGCGACCTGACGGATGTCACCTGGTGGCGTGAGCTGCAGCTTCCCACCCGCGCCATCGTGGGCCGCGATGGGCGCATCCTGCCGGAGACGCCCGCCTGGATCACCGGCGGCGGCGGGGCGCACTATCAGGCGATCGCCGGCAAGACGACGTTCAGCGCCAAGGAGGCGGTGGTCCTCCAGCTGCGCGAGAGCGGCGACCTCGACGGCGAGCCGAAGCCGATCATGCACCCGGTGAACTTCTACGAACGGGGCGACAAGCCGCTGGAGGTCGTCACCAGCCGGCAGTGGTACATCCGCAACGGCGGCCGGGACGCGGACCGCCGCGCCGGGCTGCTTGCCCGCGGTAAGGAAGTGGACTTCCACCCGGCGTTCATGCGCTCCCGCTACGAGAACTGGGTGGAGGGCCTCAACGGCGACTGGCTGGTCTCCCGGCAGCGCTTCTTCGGCGTGCCGATCCCGGTCTGGTACCCGCTGGACGGCGCCGGCAACCCGGACTACGCCCACCCGATCGTCCCCTCGGATGAGCTGCTGCCGGTGGATCCGGCCGCCGAACCGGCTCCCGGCTTCGACGAAGCGCAGCGCGACGTACCCGGCGGCTTCAGCGGCGACCCCGATGTGCTGGACACCTGGGCAACGTCCTCCCTGACACCGCAGATCGTCGGCGGCTGGAGCCGGGACGAGGAGCTCTTCGCCAACGTCTTCCCGTTCGACCTGCGTCCGCAGGCGCATGAGATCATCCGCACCTGGCTGTTCTCCACCGCCGTCCGCGCGGATGCGCTGCAGAACGCCGCCCCGTGGAGGCACGCCGCCATTTCCGGCTGGGTGCTGGATCCGGACCGCAAGAAGATGTCCAAGTCCAAGGGCAACGTCATTGTCCCCACCGACGTGCTGGAGGAGTTCGGCTCCGACGCGGTCCGCTACTGGGCCACCTCCGCCAAACTGGGCGCGGACACCGCGTACGAGATCGGCCAGATGAAGATCGGCCGGCGGCTGGCCATCAAGCTGCTCAATGCGTCCAAGTTTGTGCTGAACCTGGGCGCGACGGACCGGTCCGTACTTACGGCGGACGACGGCGGTGCTGCCGCGGCCGGCGCTGGCACGGTCCCTGCGACCAATGCTGTGTCCAGTCCTCTGACCAATCCTGTGTCCAATCCTCTGGATGTTGCGCTGCTGGCGCAGCTGGCCGACGTCGTCGAGCAGGCGACGGCGTCCTTCGAGTCCTACGACTATGCCCGGGCGCTCCAGCTGACGGAGAGCTTCTTCTGGTCCTTCACCGATAATTACGTGGAACTGGTCAAGGACCGTGCCTACGGCGCGGCCGGCGAGAGCGAGCAGGCATCCGTGCTGGCCACCCTCGCCACCACACTGGATGCGCTGCTGCGGCTCTTTGCCCCGTTCATCCCGTTTGCCACCGAGGAGGTCTGGTCGTGGTGGCGCACCGAATCCGTGCACCGCGCCACCTGGCCCGAGCCATTCCGGCCCTCCGCCACTTCCGGCACCGGCACGGGTTCAGCCACCGGAGCGGGAACGGGCGCCGCGATGCTGTCCACCGTCGGCGCGGCGCTCAGCGGTATCCGGAAGGCCAAGTCGGAGGCCAAGGTCAAGCAGCGCACCGAGGTCATCAGTGCCTCGATCACCGCACCGGCCTACCAGCTGCGGCATTTGCAGGCCGGGCTCGGCGATCTTAAGGCCGCCGGCAACGCCCGCGAGATCACGCTGCTGGAGGGTAGCGAACTCACCGTGTCCGACGTCGTGCTGGCGCCGGCGGACGAGCCGGCGAAGGCGTAACTCCTCCCCGCAGGTGCTGCTCCAGGACTGACAGCGATCCCCTTGAATGATGTGGATATTTCATCATCATTCAAGGGGATCGCTGTCTTTTTCGGCTACGACGCCAGGGACGTCCGGCTACGACGTCAGTTGAACTGCGGGCTCTCCGTCCGGGTCCGCTTGATTTCGAAGAAGTACGGGAAGCCCGCCAGCGTAACGGAGGCATCCCAGAGGCGTCCGGCGTCCTCGCCGCGCGGAATGCGGGTGATGACCGGTCCGAAGAACGCGGCGCCGTTGAAGGAGACAACCGGCGTGCCTACTTCCTGACCCACCTGGCTGATCCCGGATTCGTGGCTGGCGCGCAACTGCGCGTCATAGGTGTCCTTGCTGGCGTACTCGGCCAGCTCGGCAGGCAGACCGACCTGTGCCAAAGCCTTGGAAACCACCTCGGACAGGTCCTCGACGCCGTCGTTGTGGATCTGGGTCCCCATCGCGTCGTACAGCGGCTTGACCACCTGGTTGCCGTGCAGTTCCTGGGCGGCGATGATGACCCGCACCGGACCCCAGCCCCGCTCCATCAGCGACTGGTACTTCTCGGAGAGACCCTCGCGGCCCTGGTTGAGCACGGACAGGCTCATGACGTGCCAGTCGACCGAAATGTCCCGGACCGTTTCCACTTCCCCGATCCAGCGGGAGGTTACCCAGGCAAACGGGCACAGCGGGTCGAACCAGAAATCCGCCCTGTTGGTCGTCCCGGCTCCGGATGTGGTGGTGCCGCTCATGGTCCTGGTCTCGCTCATTTGGCCTCCTGAAATGTCCGCCGGGTTGGATCTGCGCCGCGTCATGGCGCGCACCGGTCCGGCACTTATTGTTTCCATTAGCAATAACAAGGAATGGTCCGTAGTAATTCCGGAAGCGTACATTCCGGACCCCGCAGGGGCCCGGAATGCCGGACCTTCGGAGCCCGGCAGGCCTGCCGTTGCCCAGGCCCGCGGTTGGGCAGGCCTGCGGTTACTCAGGCGGACTTGTTCCGCCGCTTGGCGACCACGTCGTGCGGGATCAGCGTCGGCTGCGCATTCTTGGTCACGGTGTCCGCGGTGATGACCACGCTGGCAATGTCCTCGCGGCTGGGCAGGTCGAACATGACCGGCAGCAGGACTTCCTCGAGGATGGCGCGCAGGCCGCGGGCACCGGTACCGCGGCCCAGGGCCTGGTCCGCGATGGCGTCCAGGGCATCCTCCTCGAAGACCAGCTCCACCCCGTCCAGCAGGAACATCTTCTGGTACTGCTTGATCAGCGCGTTCTTGGGCTCGGAGAGGATCTGGATCAGCGCGGGCCGGTCGAGATGCGAGACAGTGGTGATGACAGGCAAGCGACCAATGAACTCAGGGATCAGACCAAACTTCAGC
>JBBRKU010000266.1:0-4312 GCA_038231735.1 Actinomycetales bacterium
AATTCCATGCCGCGGCCGGCAAGGAGCTGCCGCCGCTCCCCAGTGATCTCACCAAGCCGACGGCGACAGTGGCGCCGCAGACGCTGGCCGTGCGCCCCGGCGTCGGGCTTCTGGATTTTGCGCGCTCGGGCCAGCCGGTGCCCAGCGTCCGGCCGCTCAGCTTCGAAGATCTCGGGCTTGACCGCGGGCTTGTCCTCTACAGTGCCACGGCCGTGCTGCCGGAGGCGGAGACCAGCGTCGGCATCCGGGATCTGCACGACAGGGCCTACCTCTGGGTTGACGGCGCCTTTGCCGGAGTGCTCGATGATGCCACCTCGGCCGACGGTGTCCCTGTCACGGGTGCTGGGAAGCCGGTAAGGCTGGAGATCCTGATCGAGAACCAGGGTCGCATCAATTACGGTCCGCTGCTGGGACAGGGCAAGGGCATCCTGGGCGGCGTCATGGTCGGACGGCGCTATGTCTTCCACTGGGAGCAGCGCCTGGTGCCGCTGGAGGAATTGGACGAGGGTCAGTTGGGTGTGCTCTCGACCGCGGAGGCCGCCGGTCCCGCTGCCGAAGGTCACGCGATTGCCAGCACCGGATTCGCTGCGGCGGACTTTGAGCTCACAAAAGCCGCCGACGCCTACCTGGCGCTGCCCGGATTCGGCAAGGGCTTCGCCTGGGTCAACGGCTTCCTGCTTGGCCGGTACTGGGAGATCGGACCACAGATAACGCTGTACATCCCGGCCCCGCTGTTGCGCCCCGGAGATAACCGGATCATCATTCTCGAGTTGGAACACCTCGGGACCGAGCTGGAACTGCGCGACCAACCGGAGTTGGGATCTGGCCCGTCCGCGGCGGAGGCGATTCCCTCCTTGAGCTGACTAGGGCGCCGGGCCGGTCAGTTGGGCAGCCGATCCGTTCAGCTGACCAGCTCCGCCATGGCCGCCTGGAGCGCATCGCAGACCAGCAGGACGGAGCGCCGCTTCAGGCTCTCGGGCCGGGCCAGAATGTCGATCCGGCGGCGGGTGCTGATGCCGTGCAGCGGCCGCAGGACGATGCCCGGATTCAGCGCGGGGCTGGCGGTATAGCGCGGCAGCAGGCCGATCACGTTGCCGCTGGACACCAGCGCCGCCACGGTGGAGTAGTCGTTGATCCGGTGCACCACATTCACGGGCTTACTGGCCACGGCGCCGACGGCGGAGAGCACGCCCGCGGGCGAGTAGCCTTGGCGGCTGGTCACCCAGGCCGCGTCGACGACGTCGAGCGGGGTCAGTGCCTCCCGCGCTGCCAGCGGATGCCGGACGGACATCGCGACATCCAACGGCTCGTGCGCCAGCGGCAGCACCGTCACCTTCCCCTCAGGCCACGGCGGACTGTGGTCCAGGCGGTGCGCCAGCACCAGATCGTAGCGTGCCGTCAGGGAAGGGAAGTCCTGCTGTGCCACGTCCTCATCGGAGAGCTGGACGCTCGGCGAATCCGCGCCGGCCAGGATCCGCAGCAGCGGGGCAAAAAGTGCCTGGCCGGCGCTGTGGAAGCCGCTGACGGTGACCATGCCGTTCCTGGTTTCACGGTAGGCGCCAATGGCCGCCCGCGCGTCGGCCATCGCGCTGACCACCGTCGCACCGGCATCCGCCAGTACCTGCCCGGCCTCGGTGAGGACCAGGTTGCGACCCTCCTTACGCGTGAGCGGGGCGTCCACGTTTTTCTGCAGCATGGCCAATTGCTGGGAGACGGCGGACGGGGTCACCAACAACGTTTCCGCGACGGCCTTGACGCTGCCCAACTCGCCCAGTTCCCGCAACATCTCCAGCTGGTGTAACTCCATGGAAGCAACACTAAAGCATTAGGAGGACTTAATCGTCGAGTCAGCTAATAGAGGTTGTGCTAATGCGTTCCGCCCGCTGTAATGAAGGAAGAGACCACCCACGCACAATGGGACACGATGACGGCAAAGGCGGCACGATGACGGCCAAGGGGAAACGATGAAGGCCAAAGGGAAACGATGAAGGCACTGTACAAGTCCGGCGCGCACGCAGGCTTCGAGCTGGTCGATCGCCCGGAGCCGGAGGCCGGTCCCAGTGATGTGAAGATCCGCGTGATGACCACCGGCATCTGCGGGACGGACCTTCACATTCAGTCCTGGGACGCCTGGGCCGCCGCGAACATCAATGCACCGCTGATTGCCGGGCACGAATTCTACGGCGAGGTGGTGGAGGTCGGCCGGGACGTCATCGAGGTAAAGGTGGGCGACCGGGTCTCCGGCGAGGGGCATGTGGTCTGCGGAATTTGCCGCAATTGCCGGGCCGGCCGTCGCCAGATGTGCATCAACACCGTTTCCGTCGGCGTGCAGCGCGATGGCGCCTTTGCCGAATACGTCGTGATTCCGGAAACCAACGTCTGGGTGCACCACGACAAATCCGTCACCCCGGAGCTGGGTGCCATCTTCGATCCCTTCGGCAATGCGGTCCACACCGCACTGAGTTTCCCGCTGGTCGGGGAGGATGTCCTGATCACTGGAGCCGGGCCCATCGGCCTGATGGCCATCGCCGTCGTCCGCCACGCCGGCGCCCGCAAGATCGCGATCACGGACGTCTCCGCCCCGCGTCTTGAGCTGGCCCGGAGCATGGGCGTCGATCTGGCCATCGACGTCTCCACAACCCGGGTCAAGGATGCGCAGCGCGAGCTTGGCATGCGAGAGGGCTTCGACATCGGCCTGGAAATGTCCGGCCACCCCACGGCACTGCCGGAAATGATCGACAATATGAACCATGGCGGACGGATCGCGATGCTGGGCCTGCCAAGCCAGTCCATCGACATCAACTGGGGCAAGGTGGTCACCCATATGCTCACGCTCAAGGGCATTTACGGCCGTGAGATGTTTGAGACCTGGTATGCCATGAGCGCCATGCTGGCGTCCAACCCCGTCCTGCACAGGAACATATCCGCCGTCGTGACGGACAAGCTGCCCGCGGCGCAATGGGAGCAGGGATTCGCCGCGGCACGGGCAGGGCTGGGCGGCAAGGTAGTACTCAACTGGACGGAAATCTAAGGAAACCATGTACACGTCAATGAAGAACCAGCTGGCCGAAGAACTGGACTCCATCCGGGCCGCCGGCCTGTTCAAAATGGAACGCCGGATTTCCTCCGCACAGTCCAGCCACATCCAGGCCGGTCCCCTCGACGGCGAGGGTGCGCCGGTGCTGAATTTCTGCGCCAACAACTACCTTGGTCTGGCGGACAACCCGCAGATCATCGCTGCGGCCAAGGAAGCGATGGATTCGCGCGGCTTTGGGATGGCCTCGGTGCGCTTCATCTGCGGTACCCAGGACCTGCACCTGGAACTGGAAGCGCGCGTCTCCCGGTTCCTCGGCACCGAGGACACCATCTTGTTTTCCTCCTGCTTCGACGCCAACGGCGGTGTCTTTGAATCGCTCTTCGGCCCGGAGGACGCCGTCATCTCCGATGCGCTCAACCACGCGTCCATCATCGACGGCATCCGGCTGTGCAAGGCGCAGCGCTTCCGCTACGCAAACCAGGACATGGCGGATCTGGAGGCCAAGCTGCAGGAGGCCTCCGGGGCCCGGCGCAGGATCGTCGTCACCGATGGCGTGTTCTCCATGGACGGCTATCTGGCCCCCTTGGCGGCCATCTGCGACCTGGCGGATAGGTACGATGCGCTGGTGATGGTGGACGATTCGCACGCCGTCGGCTTCCTGGGTGCCACCGGCGCCGGTACACCGGAACACGCCGGCGTCTCGGACCGCGTGGACATTTAGACCGGCACCTTCGGTAAGGCCCTTGGCGGAGCGTCCGGCGGGTATGTTTCCGCCCGGCGGGAGATCGTCGCCATGCTGCGGCAGAAGGCGCGCCCCTACCTTTTTTCGAATTCGCTGGCTCCGGCCATCGTTGCCGCCACGCTCAAGGCCCTGGAGCTGGTGCAGAGCTCGGCAGACCTGCGCGCCCGGCTCTTCGGGAATGCCGGCCTGTTCCGCCGCCGGATGAGTGAGGAGGGCTTTGACCTGCTCGACGGCGAGCACGCGATTGTCCCGGTCATGTTCGGCGATGCCGCGATGGCAGCGCGGATCGCTGACGGCATGCTGGCCCACGGCGTCTACGTCACGGCCTTCAGCTATCCGGTGGTGCCGAAGGGCGCCGCCCGCATCCGCGTCCAGCTGTCCGCGGCGCACAATGCCGACGACGTCGAAACTTGCGTCCGCGCCTTCGTCGCAGCGCGCGCAGCGGAGGCGGCGCAGGCCCCCGCGGCCCGACAATAGCCCGCAATAACATGTGAGATACGCCACAATACAAAAGAGTCGCGCGGGTCTATCAT
>JBBRKU010000267.1:0-4305 GCA_038231735.1 Actinomycetales bacterium
CGCCAGACCGGGGAGCGCCAGGCATGGCCGCGGCGGTCCGCCTCGCGCACGGCCCGTTCGTCAATCTCGATGCCCAGCCCCGGGCCCGTGAGCCTTTCAATGTGCCCGTTGACGAATTTCAGCGGCTCCTTGTCCAGGACATAGTCCAGCACTTCCGCGCCCTGGTTGTAGTGGATGCCGATGCTCTGTTCCTGGATCAGGAAGTTGGGCGTCGCAAAACCGACCTGCAGGCAGGCGGCCAGGGCCAGCGGACCCAGCGGACAGTGCGGAGCCAGCTGGACATCGAAGATTTCGGCCAGCGAGGCGATCTTGCGGACCTCGGTGATCCCGCCGGCATGCGAAAGGTCCGGCTGTGCCACCGCGATGCCCGCCTGCAGCACCGGCAGGAATTCCTGCCGGCTGTACAGCCGTTCCCCGGTCGCGACCGGGATAGAGGTGGCCGCGGTCAGCTGCGAGATCAGATGGGAGTTCTCCGGCACTACCGGCTCCTCCAGGAAGAACGGCCGCAACGGTTCCAGCAGCGGCGCCACGCGCCGGGCATTGGCCAGTGTGAACCTTCCATGGAAGTCCACGGCGACGTCCCGGTGCGGGCCCAGCACCTCACGGGCCGCCGCCACACGCTCCACCACGCCGTCGATCTCGGCGACGCTGCCGATCGGATGCATCTTTCCGCTGGCGTTCATCTTCACGGCGGTCAGCCCGACGTCGAGCTGGGCCGCGATGGCATCCGCCACCTCGGCGGGCTCGTCACCGCCCACCCAGCCGTACATCCGGATCCGGTCCCGGACGTGGCCGCCCAGCAGCTGGTGCACGGGCACGCCCAGGTGTTTGCCCGCGATGTCCCACAGCGCCTGGTCCAGGCCGGCGACCGCGCTGGCCAGGATGGCCCCGCCGCGGTAGAACGAGCCCTTGGTCATGACCTGCCAGTGGTCCTCGATCCGCAACGGATCCGCCCCGATGAGCAGCTCGGCGAGCTGTTCGACGGCGGTGCGCACCGTCTCGGAGCGGCCCTCCACCACCGGCTCGCCCCAGCCGACGATGCCGTTGTCCGTTTCGATGCGGACAAAGAGCCAGCGCGGCGGGACCAGGAATGTTTCAATCCGGACGATGCGCATGGATTCCGCCCTTTCAGGGCACAGCGGACGTTCTGCCAGCACAGTCATTGTCAGCCTTTCGTGGCACCGGCGGTAAGGCCTGTGACGATGTATTTCTGCGTGAACAGGGCGATCACCATGATCGGGATGGTGACGACGACGGCCGCGGCCATCAGGCCTCCCCAGTCGATGCTGGCGTAGGAGACGAAGTTGAAGATGGCCACCGGCAGGGTCTTGGTGTTGGCGCCGGAGAGCACCAGGGCAAACATGAAGTTGTTCCAGGAAAAGATGAAGGCCAGGATGCCGGCCGTAGCGATGCCGGAGAGGGAGAGCGGCAGGGTGATCCGGCTGAACGCACCGATCGGCGTCAGCCCGTCAACCTGGGCGGACTCCTCCAGCTCCAGCGGCATCGAATCGAAGAAGGACATCATGATGTAGACGATCAGCGGCAGCGCCACGAACATGTGGGACAGGATCAGCACACCGAATCCGCCGACCAGATGCAGGTTGGAGAACACGTAGTACCAGGGCACCAGCAGACTTACGCCGGGAATGATGCGCGCCATCAGCACCACCATGGCCGAGCGGCCCATCATGAAGCGGCTCATCGAGTAGGCCGCGGGCACCCCCAGGACCAGGGACAACGCCGTCGAGGTGAAGGCCACCCAGAAGCTGTTGAAAATGAACTGGAAGTAGTTGTTCCGGGCCAGCACATTGTCATAGTTCTCCAGCGTCGGCGTGAAGAAGACGGACTTGCTGGTGTCATAGATGTCCACATTGGTCTTGAACGAGGCCAGCAGCATCCACACCAGAGGCGCGATGAAGATCAGCACTATAAGCGTCAGCATGACGGCCCGGAAAACCTTATAGGCCCGGGACTTGAGCGGCTTCTTCCGGCGCGTGAGGACGGCAGGAGGGGCCTGTGCGGGGCGTTCGGCCACTGTGGCGCTCATGATTTGCTGCCTTTCCGTCGGCGCGTGAGGAGGAACATGCAGGCGACAATGATCAGGAAGAAAATGATCAGCACCGCGGACGCCACTCCGTACTTGTTGTAGTCGAAGCTCAGGCCGTACGCGTACACGTTCAGCGTCTCCACCTCGTTGAAGGATCCGCCGCCCTTGCCCTTGGTCGCGTACAGGATGTCAAAGGTTTTCAGCGCGTCGATGCTGCGCAGCAGGACGGCGACGACGACGGTGGGCATGACCAGCGGCAGCGTCACATACCTGAACCGCTGCCAGGCGTTGGCGCCGTCGATGCGGGCGGCCTCGTCGGGCTCGTCCGAGAGCGAGGTCAGCCCGGCCAGCAGGATCAGCACCACCATGGGCGTCCATTGCCAGATGTCGACGAAGACAAGGGTGGGCAGCGCGGTGTCCGTGCCGGAGAGCCAGGGCTGGGACGGCAGGCCCAGGAAATTCAGCAGCTGGTTGGCGAACCCGATGTTGGGATCGAAAATCAGCCGCCACATCATGCCGACGGCGACGGGGGTCGCCACGAGCGGGAGCAGGATCGCGACCCGCACCCATTTTTCACCCCGGAAGGGGCGCCAGAGCAGCAGCGCTATGCCCATGCCCAGCACCATCTCCGCCGCCAGTGCGCTCAGCGTGAAGGCAAAGGTGCGTCCGGTGGCCGGCCAGAACCGGTCGGTATCGCCAAGCACCTGGAGGTAGTTGGCGAAGCCGACGAAGTGGGGAGCCGCACGGACGGAGCCCCGGGCGTCGGTCAGGCTCAGGTACAGGGTCCAGGCCAGGGGGAAAGCAATAAGAATGCCAACAAAGATCATCGCGGGAGCCGCGAAGAGCCACTTGCGGTGGTTGTTGGCCCAATCCGAATATGCCTGCCACACGGATTTGCGCGTCGTGGTCAGAACAGTCATCGTTCACCTCAAAATCGTTAGGTGCGGAAGGGTACGACGGCGGCCAAGCGGGCTGCCGGGTGTGCGTGCCATGGGAATGGCCGGTCTGCTCAGTGGAGCGGCAAACCGGCCATTCCAGGTGGTGCGGCTGCTACTTGTCGCCGTCCAGGAACTTCTGGAACGCCGTCTGCGCGGTGTCGGCGGCAGCGGAGGCGTCGCCGCCCGTGATCGCCGTGACAATCGGAGCGCCCACGATCTCCCGGGCCTGGGCCACGCCATTGACGACCGGCCGGTCATGGCCGACGCCGTTCTTGGCGCTGACGGCAATGGCTGAGGCGAGATCCTTGGGGTAGCTGGAAACTCCCGCAGGGTTGGCCCAGACCGAGTTGCGCGGCCCGGGCACACCGGCCTGCTGGATCTTCAGCGTCATGTCCTTGCTGGTGGCCCACTGGATGAATTTCCAGGCATTGTCCTGGTTCTTCGACGCGGCATTGACGCCCAACGCCCAGGAGGGCACGTTGTACGGTTTGGAACCGGCGGGACCGGCCGGCAGGGGTGCGAAACCGACGGTGTCGGAGACCTTGGACTTGGCCGGGTCGGTGGCGTTCTTGTAGAGGCTGTCCGCTTCGGTGTAGAACGCGGCCTTGCCCTGGGTGAAGATCGCCATCGCCTGGGGCCAGCTCATGTCCGTGCTGACGTTCGCCGGGCCCTGGTTCTTGATCAGGCCACCGTAGAACGCGTACGCCTTCTTCGCGGCGTCGCTGTTCACCGTGGACTTGCCGGCGTTGTCCATGAAGTCCCCGCCGAAGCTGTACAGGAAGCTGGAGAACTGAGTGACCGCCGGGGATTTGCCGGTGCGGGCCACAAAGCCGGCCACACCGGGATTCGCGTCCTTGATCTTCTGTGCGTCGGCCTGCAGCTCCTCCATGGTGGTGGGGACCGGAAGACCGGCCTTCGCCAGCAGGTCCTTGCGGTAGTAGAGCACCTCGCGCTCGGTGATGGTCGGAACGCCCACAACCTTGCCGTCATAGCTGGTGGAGGAGACTGGACCGGCCTGGAAATCGCTCCAGTCCCAGCTGGAATCGCTCTTGACCTTGTCCGTCAGGTCGGCCAGGTAGCCGTTCTTGGCGAAGGTCTTGCCCTCCTGCAGCGGGCGGTACATCATCACGTCGATCTCGTCCGTGCCGGCGTTGAGCTTAACGTTGTACTGGTCGGAAAGCTGGTCCTCGCCGAGCTGGGTCAGCTCCACTTTGACGTTGTTCGCTTTTTCAAATTCGGGAATGGCGGCCTTGATGGTATCCGTCCACACATGGTTGGCCAGGGTAACCCGCAACACGCTGGGACCACTACCCCCAGCCG
>JBBRKU010000268.1:0-4285 GCA_038231735.1 Actinomycetales bacterium
CCGCCGTGTGGGAGGGCAGTCGCGCCAGCAGGAAACCAAGGCAGTTGTACGGTACCGAGGCGCTGGCAAAGGCGCTGCGCAGGTGAAGCGTAAAGTAATCGTGCCCGAGATCCGCCACGATGGCGTTGGCGACGGTGGATTTGCCGACGCCTTTCTCACCGATGATGACTACGCCCAGTTTCTCGTCGTCCAGGAGCAGGTCCCTGGCACATTCAACATCCGCGCTGCGGGCCAGGACGGGCCAGTTCAATTGGTCGATGAGCGGTGCCGCCGCTTGACGTGCAGATCCCGGATATTCCTGTTCGCTCGGGACTGCCGCCGGCTCTGCGACTACCATATGCCATGTCCCCCCACACCTCATTGCGCCAAAACTGCCTTTTGGCGCCCCCTGCAGACAGGTTACCCCGTACTCGGGACATTCCAATAGGAAAATTGTCGGGCGTGTCTTCGAGTCGACCGGTGGAGCAACGCTTACCCTATCCCTGGGCGGGCCATACCGGCGGTCCGCTACAGCTTTGTGGCGTGGAATTTCTGCTGGGCGTCCAGCAACCCGGCGGTCAGCAGCAGTTCCACGGCATCCGCCGCCTCATCGATCAGGAACGGAAGTTCCTTGGTTTCCGTGCTGGAAAAGTCCTTCAGGACATGACTGGCGGCATCGGCACGTCCGGGCGGGCGCCCGACGCCGACGCGCACCCGGTAGTAGTCCTTGGTCCCAAGGGTCTTTGATATGTCGCGCAGCCCGTTGTGGCCACCTTCCCCGCCACCGATCTTAAGCTTGATCGTATCGAAGGGAACGTCGATCTCGTCGTGGACGGCGACGACGTGCTCCGGTGCGATGTCGAAAAAACGGGCCAGGGCCGCCGTCGGGCCTCCGCTGAGGTTCATGTACGTCAGGGATTTCGCCAGAATCACTTTGGGTCCGCCGATGCCAAGACGCCCCTCGGCGACGACGGCGCGGGCCTTGTGCGTCCTGAACGACGCGCCCATCCGGCGGGCCAGTTCCTCGACGACCATGTAGCCGATATTGTGCCGGTTACGACTGTAGTCGGACCCGGGGTTCCCGAGCCCGACTACAAGCCAGGTGTTACTCATATGTGAAACTCTATCGCGGCCGCATCAGTGCCCGTGGCACTAACCGCCAGCGGGACCTGCTATGGCTGTAGTCCCGCTGGGGCTGCTACTCAGCGGCGGGAGCCGGGGTTGCGGCAGCAGCGGGGGCCTCAGCCTCTTCAGCCTCGGCGCCCAGATCCTGGACCGTCGGTTCGGAGATGTTGACGATCAGCATTTCCGGATCGGTCAGCAGGGTGGAGCCCGTCGGCAGTTCCAGGTCCGAAGCGTGGACGTGGGCGCCGACCTTGCGGCCCTCGATGCTGAACACGATGTGCTCGGGGATATGCGTAGCCTCGGCCTCGATGCTGACGGTGGTTTCTTCCTGGTTGGAGACGGCGCCCGGGGCAACCTCGCCGTGCAGGATAACCGGAACGTCAACAACAACCTTCTCGCCGCGGCGGACCGTCAGCAGGTCGAGGTGCTCGATGATCTGCAGCAGCGGGTCGCGCTGGATGTCCTTGATCAGGGCCAGGTGCTCTTCGCCGTGGATGTCCAGGGTCAGCAGTGCGTTGGAGTTGCGGGCCGCACGCGTGGTCGGGCGCTCCGGCAAGGTGATGTGGATCGGCTCGGCGCCGTGGCCGTAGATGACGGCGGGGATCAGGTCGGCACGGCGGGCGCGGCGGGCGGCACCCTTGCCGAATTCGGTGCGGATTTCTGCCGCAAGCTTCTGCTCAGACATGGAAGACTCCTTCATTTTTCGGTGATCAGCAAGGACTGAAGGTCTAAAACTTGCCAGCCATGTTTCCATGTGAAGGACGTTCAGACCGAGTCGATAACGGAGCGGCAACGGCTCATGTGGGGCCGCTCCCTCGCCAAGGTACCGGAACAGTCTACCAGCCCGACGGTCTCGACAAGCTCGACCAGCGGCGTCCCGACAGGCTCGACCAGCGGGGGTCAGGCGTTGCCGTCGAAAAGGGAGGTGACGGATCCGTCGTCGAACACTTCGCGGATGGCGCGGGCAATCAGCGGCGCAATGGAGAGCACCGTCAGGGACGGGAAGCGCTTCTCGGCCGGGATGGGCAGCGTGTTGGTCACCACCACCTCGCGGGCGCCGCTCTCGGAGAGCGTGCGCGCGGCCGGATCGGAGAACACCCCGTGCGTGGCGGCGATGATGACGTCCTTGGCGCCGGCGTTCTTGAGCACCTGGACGGCGCCGGCAATGGTGCCGCCGGTGTCGATCATGTCGTCAATCAACACGCAGGTGCGGCCCTCGATCTGGCCCACGACCGTCTTGGACACCGCCTGGTTGGGCATGGTCAGGTCGCGGCTCTTGTGCACGAAGGCCAGCGGCGCACCGCCGAGGCGTTCGGCCCACTGCTCGGCCACCCGGACGCGTCCGGTGTCCGGGGACACCACCGTGATGTTGTCCGCGCTGACCCGGGTGCGGATGTAGTCCGCCAGCAGCGGGATGGCCATCAGGTGGTCCACCGGGCCGTCGAAGAAGCCCTGGATCTGCGAGGTGTGCAGGTCAACGCTCATGATCCGGTCCGCACCGGCGGTCTTGTACAGGTCCGCCACCAGCCGGGCGGAAATGGGCTCCCGCCCGCGGCCCTTCTTGTCCTGGCGGGCGTACGGGTAAAACGGGGAAACGACGGTGATGCGCTTGGCGGAGGCGCGTTTGAGCGAGTCGATCATGATCAGCTGTTCCATCAGCCAGTTGTTCAGCGGAGCGGGGTGCGCCTGGATCACGAAGGCATCGGTTCCGCGCACGCTTTCCGCCGAGCGGACGTAGATCTCGCCGTTGGCGAAGTCGTAGGCGTCCATGGGCAGCAGCTCGGTGTCCAGCTCCTTGGCGATTTCCCGCGCCAGTTCCGGGTGTGCCCGTCCGGCCGCGAGAACCAGCTTCTTCTCGCCGTGTGCGGTAATTTCGCTCATGGTTATTTGCCCTCTTCTGTTGATGCCTGGGTGCGGGAGGATGGGGTGCCTGCCGGGCCGCTGAGGGCCGCTTCGGCATGCTTGGCTGAGATGGACCCCGGCCGGTTGGCCAGCACCCAGCCCTCGGCGTTACGCTGCTGGGCGATGCTCAGCGTCAGCGCGCCGGCGGGTACATCCTTGCGGATCACGGCGCCCGCGCCGCTGTAGGCGCCGTCGCCCACGCTCACGGGGGCCACGAACACGGTGTTGGATCCGGTGCGGACACCGGAGCCGATCACGGTGCGGTGCTTCTTTTCGCCGTCGTAGTTGGCGGTGATGTTCCCGCAGCCGATGTTGGTGTCCTCGCCGATGTCCGCGTCACCGGCATAGCCCAGGTGGGAGAGCTTGGAGCCGCGGCCGATGGTGACGTTCTTGGTTTCATAGAAGGCGCCGATCTTGCCGTCCTCGCCCAGCACGGTGCCGGGGCGCAGGTAGGTGAAGGGGCCCACGCTGGCGTGTGCGCCGATCCGCGCGCCGGAGCCGTGCGTCCGCACGACCTTGGCCCCCTCGTCGATCTGCACATCCGTGAGGGTGGAGTCGGGGCCGACGACGGCGTCCCTGGCCACGGTGCACATGCCGTGCAGCTGGGTGCCGGGCAGGATCGTGACGTCCTCGTCAAGGACCACGGTGGAATCGATCCAGGTGGTCTTCGGGTCGACCACGCTGACACCGGCCCGCATCCACCCCTCCACAATGCGGCGGTTGTGCTCGGCACCGAGGGCTGCCAGCTGGACGCGGTCATTGGCGCCCTCCACCTGCCAGCGGTCCGCCGTGACGACTGCGGCGACCCGGCCGCCGTCGTTTCTGACAATGGAAAGCACGTCCGTCAGGTACATCTCGCCCTGGGCATTGTCCGCGGTGACCTTGCCGAGCGCAGCGCGCAGCACGGCCGCGTCGAAGGCATAAATGCCGGAATTGATCTCGCGGATATCCCGCTCCGCCGCCGTCGCGTCCTTGTGCTCGCGGATGCCCAGGACCGTACTGTTCCCGTCGGAATCCGACCGCAGGATCCGGCCGTAGCCGCTCGCGTCCTCCAGCACCGCGGTGAGCACGGTGACGGCATTCCGGTCCGCCTCGTGCGTGGCGACCAGCTCGCGCAGCAGCCCGGCGCTCAGCAGCGGGACGTCCCCATAGGTCACGACGACGGTCCCGGCCAGTGGGCTGCCCGGGACCAGCCCGTCGAGGGCCTCCATGGCCACCTGGACGGCGCGGCCCGTGCCCGGAACATCGTCCTGGTCGACGATGACGGCGGCCGGGTCCA
>JBBRKU010000269.1:0-4284 GCA_038231735.1 Actinomycetales bacterium
CTCTAGTGTACGCATAGAACTTCAAGCCTCCACTCCCGAAACAGTGCGAGGGATGCTAAGACGGGAACTGGCACTAAAAGAAAGCGATGTTTACGAGGTAGAAGGTTTGCTGGGATTGGGAGATTTAATGTCCTTTATGGAATTGCCACTCCCGGAACTGAAAGACCCCGTGTGGACGCCGGGGGTGCCGCCGCGGTATAAGGGAGTGGACCCTGCGGCGGTCACGGCCGCCATCCAGGGCGAACTGGGTACGGTCAGTTCGGCGGTTGTCCTGAATTGGAACGCGCTGCCGGATTGCATGAATGCCGAGGCCACCGTTGCCATGGCCGCCGCGGACACCCATTGCCGTGACTTTCAGCCGCGGATTCCGGATGCCAATCTCTGTCCCGTTACGCCGAGGGGATTGGCGCTTGATCCCAGTGACTGGCGGTGCACCGGTTCCAAGATCCGGTGGCCTGGCGGAAACCTGCCGTCCTTTGTCAGCGGCGGCGAAGCTGAACTGGCCGCGCTGCTGGGTCACGAACCCAGTGCCGCTGCCTTGGAAGTCCTGGACCGGGGCGGCATAGTCCTGACTAACAGAACGTTCCTCAGCGGCCCGGGCACAGCCGACTTTCAGACCGTTGATCCCAGCTACCAGCAAGGTGTCCCCGCCGCCAACGGGGCAGCTCCCAAGCAGAAAATCATCACCACGGTGCCGGTGCAGGCGGTCGTCGACGCGCCGGACCTTCCGCTGCCGATCTACGGCGTGATGTCTCCCGCGACCGCCGCCAGGCTGGGCGTCCTGGCGACCCCGCAGCGATTGTTGATGACCCTCTCCGCCGCGCCTACCGATGCCGAAATCGACAGGGTGCATTCGGCCCTGGCGGAGATCTACGGGCAGTACAACTCCTTCCAGGTGGAGCGCGGCAATACCGAGGATCTCTCCTTCTGGCTCTGGATCATCGTCGGGGCCGGCGCCCTGATCACCCTGAGCGCGGCCGGAATCACGGCCGGTCTGGCGCTCGTTGACGGGCGCGCTGACCCGGCCACGCTGGCCGCTATCGGGGCCGCCCCGAGGTTGCGCAAGTCGCTGGCGGCGGCGCGGACGCTGACGACGGCCTCCTTGGGTTCCCTGCTCGGAACCGCCGCCGGAGTCTTGCCGTCCGTCGTCGTCGTGTCCGTCCTGCGGAACGTTCCCCTTGTGGTGCCCTGGCTGCAACTGGCGGCACTGCTGGTCGCCGTGCCGCTGGTGGGCGCGGCCGCGGCCTGGCTGCTGACCCGGTCCCGGCTGCCGATGGCCCGCCGGCAGCCGCTGGCCTGAGCGCGCAGCGCCGTTCCGGCCCGGCAGCCGGCGCGGAACTAGTGGCATGATGAAAGCATGAGTGATGACGCTGAGACGCCCGTTGAGGGAAAGACGCTGGACGCCGAATCCGCCTCAGGGGCCGCCCAGCCAGGGCCACGGGAGGGCCATGATCCGCAGTCCAAGGGGAAGCGGACGGAGCTGGCCGACCTGGTCGACGAGCCGGCGAAGGTGATGCGCATCGGGACTATGGTCCGGCAGCTGCTCGAAGAGGTCAAAAGCGCGCCGTTGGATGATGCGGCCCGCAACCGGCTGGCGGAGATCCATGAGCGGTCCATCAAGGAGCTGGAGGACGGGCTGTCCCCTGAGCTGGTGGAGGAGCTGCACCGCATCAACCTGCCCTTCACCGACAACGGCACTCCCTCCGACGCGGAACTGCGGATAGCCCAGGCCCAGCTGGTCGGCTGGCTGGAGGGCCTCTTCCACGGCATCCAGACCGCGCTCGCGGCGCAGCAGCTGGCCAACCAGCACAATGCCGCGCGCATGCAGCTGCGCCAGCTTCCGCCGGGGACGGTCATTGCCCCGGGAGTCATCATCGGTGAGAATGGCGAACCGCAGCGTGCGACGGCGGATGGCCTCCGTCAGGCGGCGGTTCCGGACGATACCAAGCGCCGCCCCGGCCAGTACCTCTAGCGCCCGAGTTGGCATTCTTTGCGGCGGCCCGGCAGGGGCGCAGGGACGACGCCGAGCTGGGCCAGGGGGTCTGGCGCCGCGCCCACGACCGGTTCCAGCGCGGCCTGGACCGCTTCCACCAGATGCTGGAGGGCGTCGAAGACGCTGGCCTCTATGACCGGCTGGTATCGGTGGCGAATGCGCTCGCGGACCTGCTGCCGCGCGTGCGGACGGTGTGCATGGACGCGCAATCCCTGGCGCCGAGCTCCAGCACGGATATTCCGGCCAGCGAGGGTGCCTACCTGAATGAGGTTCACCGGGCTCTCTCCCGCGCGGGCAACGCCCTGGCCACCGCGGCAGAGGCAGTGGCCATGCTGCGCCTCGGATCGGGCTCCCTGGAATCAGTGGAGCGCCGCGCCCTGACCGTGCACGAGCACGTGGCGGAGGCGGAGCGGCTGCTGCGCCGGATGCCTGGGGCGCCGGACTGAGCCTCGCCGGGGTCCGAAACGACTCATGTCCGCTCGGCCCGAAGACTATGGCGAAGCACTCGAGAGGGCGAGGGTGCACGCCATGGCGTGGCTCGCGTCGGTTCCTTCCCGTCCGGTGGGGTCCACAGAGTGATGCTGACCAACTCCTTGCCCTCTTTGCCTCCCCGCTGCAGGAGGGACCTACCGATCCCGCCGCGGTAGTTGATGAACTCGCACGGCTGGCAGACCCCGGGCTGATGGCAATGGCGTTCGGAAGGTTCTTCGACGGTGCCTTCGGACTCTGGGCGGCCATCAGCCCGCTGTACCGGAAACATCTGGCCGGCCTGGAAACCGCGGATTCATGGGCTACCGATGCGCATAAGACACTCAACGTCCCCTACGACTGCGGCGTCTCGATCGTATCCCAGCCCGGCGTCGCCCGCTCGGTCTTCGGCGTCCGCACGAACTACCTCTTGACTGAAGAACATGGTCCTGGCGACCCACTGGAGAAGGTTCCGGAACTTTCGCGCCGGGCACGTGGCGTCCCGGTCTGGGCGGCTCTGAAGTCCCTTGGCCGGACGGTAACCATTGCCATGGTGGAAGAGCTGGCCGCGCATGCCAGGTCCCTGGCCGACGGGATGGCGCAAATTCCGGGCGCGGAGGTCCTCAACGATGTCGTTTTCACCCAAGTCTGTGTCAGCTTCCGTGACGATGAACGAACTCGCAGCGTCGTTGCACGAGTCCTGGCGGACGGCGTTACGTGGATGTCGGGCTCGCGGTGGGGCGGACGGGATGTGCTGCGGGTTTCCGTGAGCAACTGGTCAACTGACAGCTCCGACGCCGAGCAGTCCCTGGCCTCCGTGCGGCGCGCGGCGACCGCTGCGGTGCCCGCGTCCGAGCATTGAACCCGGCGCCCGTTGAATCCGGCGCCACACCGGCAGGCCAGGCGTTATACCCGTCGGGACTGGTTCCTCACATGGTTTTCGATGGCGTCGGCGGCGGCCGCCGGTCCCCCGGAAGTGCGGACGATAGTCTTCATTTTGTCGACTTTGAGTCGGACCTGCCGGTCGGTGCTGACGTCGGTCACGGCTGTGCGGAGCAGCTCAGCGGACGAGCTGGTGGTGTCCAACCGCCGACCGAGCCCCAGTTCCTCGACTCGGCGGGCGTTGGCTTCCTGTTCGGGTTGCTGCGGAAACGCCACGATGGGAACACCAAAATACAGGGCCTCCATCGTGGAATTCATCCCCGCATGCGTGAGAAAGACGCTGGCGTTGCGCAGGACGGCCAGCTGAGGGAAAAACGGACGGACCTCGACATTTCCGGGAATCTCACCGAGCTCGGAGACATCGACCCGGTCCCCGGTCGCCATCGCCACCTGCCACCCGCCGTCCCCGAAGGCCTCCAGACAGATCCGGAAGAAATCCGGCCGGTCATTCAGCGGCGTGGTTCCCAAGGAGACAAACAGCAGCGGCCCGGGCTCAGCGGGAGGCATCCAGTTCTCCTCGGAGCCGCGGTCGCCCAGGCACGGTCCTACGAAGTGGAATCGTCCATCGAAGGTATCCCCGGCGGGCTGGAACTCTCGTGGAATAAAGCAGATGTTCAACGACGCGGGCGGACCCTCCATGAACCCCATGTCGGCCAGGCCCTGTTCGGCGGCAAAGTCGGCGGTCAGCTGCCGCAGCTGTTTCCAGGCCTCCACCATGGCCGGAGGCAACTGAGCCGGCATCAGCTCCCGCAGCGAGAAGTGTTCGTTGCTGGCATAGCTGGGCACCAGCGCGATGTCAGGCAGCTGGAGCTTCGCGGCAGCCATCTTACCCGTCAGGGTCATGGCGTCGTAGCACAAGGCATCGGGCAGATCCCCTTCGA
>JBBRKU010000270.1:0-4283 GCA_038231735.1 Actinomycetales bacterium
ATGTTCTGGAAGGTACGGGCAAGGCCGCGCCGCGTGATCTTGTGCTGGGCCAGTCCGCCGAGCGACTGGCCTTCCAGCAGCACCTTGCCGCTGGAGGGCTTGTACACGCCGGTCATGGCGTTGAAGCACGTCGTCTTACCGGCGCCGTTCGGCCCGATCAGGCCAAGGATTTCCCCACGGAGGATATCGAAGGTGACGTTGTCCAGCGCCGTCAGACCGCCGAACTTCACGGTCAGGTTCTGCACCTGAACCAGGGCGTCCCCCACCTTAACGGCGATGTCCCTATCCGGCGCAACTTTCTCTGCGACCTCGAGGTCAACGCCCTGTTCGACCAATGCCTCGACGTCGATCTCCGGTTCCAGGGCTTCACTCATGTCTGGACCCCTTTCTCTTCAGGACCGCCGAGGCCGGGGGCATTGACGCCTGGGCCTCCCCCTTGGTCCGCGCCCTTACGGCTGAGCAGTTTGTTGTAGGCGCTGCGCCCGTACGCCAGCAGCCGCTGCCGGGCGGGCAGCAGGCCGGCGGGCCGGAAGATCATGATCAGTACCAGGGCGGCGCCGAAGATCAGGAACTTGTATTCCGCGATCGCGGTGAAGCGCAGCGGAATATACGCCACCAGGGCCCCACCGAGGATCGCGCCGACCTTGTTTCCGGTGCCCCCGAGTACGACGGCACACAGGAACAAAACCGAGGTGACGACGTCGAACTTCTGGTTGTTCACAAAGCCCACCTGGCCCGCAAACAAGGCTCCGGAGAGGCCACCGACCGAGGCGCCAATGACGAAAGCCCAGACCTTGTACTTGAAGGTGGGGACCCCCATGATCTCCGCCGCATCCTCATCCTCGCGGATGGCGATCCAAGCCCGGCCCACGCGGCTGCGCTCCAGGTTGCCGGCCAGCAGCAGGACGATGATGATCACCGTGATCGTGAGCCAGTACCACGGAGTTCCGTTGGAATTGAGGAAGATGGGGTGGCCTGTGGAGTCGGTTCCCGGCGGCTGGCCGATGTTCTGGAAGCCGACCTGGCCCTTCATGGCGGGAATGAGGGTAGCCAGGATGCGGACAATCTCACCGAAGCCGAGCGTCACGATGGCCAGATAGTCGCCGCGCAGCCTCAGGGTCGGAATACCCAGCATCACCCCGAAGAACATCGCCACGCCCATGGCCACCGGCAGTGTCCACAGGAACGGGATGTGGATGTATGGGGAATCCGGACTGGTCAGCATGGCTGCGACGTAGGAGCCGACGGCGAAGAAGGCCACGTAGCCCAGATCCAGCAGGCCGGCATACCCGACGACGACGTTTAGCCCGACGGCCACGAGAGCGTAGATGGACATCTGGGCACAGGCGATCTGCCAGTTGTTGCCAGGTTCGGTGGTGATGAAGGGCGGGTTGACCACCGGCAGCAGGTACGCAAGCACCACGATAATGATCAGGTACAGCCACTGTTTCTGCCGCGGCAGTGCGTTCCAGCGGTCGCCTAGCCCGGGAAACCAACCTCTTTTTCGGCCGGCGGCGGACTCGCGGTCAATGGATTCCTTCTTGGATTCCGCCCCTGGCATCAGCGTGGGGCCTTCGGTAGTACTCATGCCTTGCTCCTTCCGAGTGAGCTTCCCAGCACGCCTTGCGGGCGCAGGATCAGCACCAGGACCAGGACCAGGAAGGCGACGACGTCGGTCCACTGCGAGTTACCCAGCAGGATCTGTCCGTAGTTGCCGATCAGTCCCAGCAAGAGTCCGCCGACAAGGGCCCCGCGGACGTTGCCGATACCGCCCAACACTGCTGCCGCGAAGGCCTTGATGCCCAGAATGAAGCCACCGTTGTACTGGACACCGGAGGGGATCTTCATCACGTAGAACAGCGCCGCGGCTCCGGCAAGGATGCCGCCGATCAGGAACGTGGTAATGATGATGCGTTCTTTGTTCACGCCCATCAGGGTAGCCGTGTCCGGATCCTGGGCGACGGCGCGGATACCGCGGCCGGTGCGGGAACGGCTGATGAACATGTCAATGACGATCATCATGATCAGCGCCGCCACGACGATGACGATCTGCTGTGAGTCGATGATCGTGCCGAACACTTCAAAGATGGGCGTAGGCCGGAACATCGTCAGGGCCGCCTCGGGGCTGGGGCCGCGCCAGAGATAAAGCAGGTACTGGATGGAAAAGGAGACGCCGATGGCCGTGATCAGGAAGGCCAGGCGGGGTGCGTTTCTCCTGCGCAGTGGTCGGTAGGCGACGCGCTCCACGATGACGGCAGTGAGCGCCGAGGCGATCATCCCCACCACCAGGGCCAGAATCAGGTTCCCGACAATGGCCCAGAACCCCAGGTGCGGGGCTGAAGGGCCGAAGTTCAGGGCGCTCAGGGTGAACCACACCCCGAAGCAACCCATGATGAAGACTTCCGAGTGGGCAAAGTTAATGAGGTTCAGCACGCCGTAGACCAGCGTGTAACCGAGCGCGACGAGCGCGTAGATGGATCCGAAGGTCAACCCGTCGAAGGTTGCACTCCAGAAGTTTTGGACCAGGGACGGGACATCAAAATTGATCCAGTCGCTGTCCATCGGCAGAGCCGTAAGAACTGAGGTGAGCATTGGCACATCCTGGTTTAGTCATGCTCCCGGCCAGCGCTGGCCGGGACAGACAGTCGGTACATTGCAGTCCTGGCGCGGTGGCCAGGAAGGATGGAGCAGCAAAGAGAATGCTGCGGGGCCGGCAGATGCTGACCCCACAGCATTCTTTTCCTGTGGCTGACTACTCGCCGATCGGGCCGATCGGCACAATCTTGCCATTATCAACTTTGTAACCGTAGACCGTCGGGGCTTGGAGCTCGCCCGTGCTGTCCCACTTGTAGTGCTTGCTCAGACCGTCCTTGTCGTAGGACTTGACCCAGGAGACCAGGTCCGCGCGGCTCTGCTTGCCAGCGTCGATGCCGGAGAGCAGGACCGTGGCGGCGTCATAACCTTCGATGGAGTATGTTCCGGGCTCGGCGCCCTTGGCCAGGGTCTTGTACGCGGACTCGAACGTCGGGATCAGCTCGCCGGGGATGCAGGGGCAGGTGAAGTACGCGTTATTGGACGCGTCACCGGCCTGCTTGATGAACTGGTCATCCTTGACGCCGTCGGGACCAACAAAGGTTCCGGTGAAGCCCTTGGCGACCAGCTGCTGGTCGAAGGGAGCGCCCTCCGCGTAGTAGCCCGCGTAGAACACCGCATCTGCCTTGGCGTTGATGATCTTGGAGATCACCGCGGAGAAGTCCTTCTGCCCGGTGGTCACCTTGTCCGTACCAGCCAGGGCGCTGCCCAGCGCGGCGGAGGTGGAGGTTCCCAGGCCGATGCCGTAGTCCGAGTCATCCTGGACCAGGTAGACCTTCTTAGCGGCCAGTTTGCCGGTCAGGAACTTGGCAGCTGCCGGGCCCTGGACCGCGTCGTTACCCAGACCGCGGAAGAAGGTGGTCCAACCGTTCTTGGTCAGGCTCGGGTTGGTGGCCGACGGTGTAATGTGGACCAGGCCCTTCTGCTCGAAGATATTGCCGGTGGCCTTGGATTCGCCGGAGAACGGGAGCCCGACGACGCCGATGATGTCCGCCTCGCTGACGATCTGGGTTACCGGGCCGGTGGCCTTGTTCGGGTCACCTTCCGTGTCGAACTTCTTGAACTGGACCTGGCAGCCTGGGTTGGCCTGGTTGTGCTGGTTGATGGCCAGCTGGATGCCGTTGAAGATGTTCACACCCAGCTGGGCATTGGGACCGGTCTCCGCGCCAGCGTAGGCCAGCGTAGTGGTAGCCGGACAGGTTCCCTTGCCGTCGCCCTTGGGGAGCACAGCCCCGGCCGGCGTGTCGATCTTGGTCAGTGCGGGGATATTCACCTTATTGGCTGCTCCTGCGGTGTCCGAGGAGGTACCTGTCCCCGACTGGTTGGCACAGGAGGACAGCAGCATGCCAAGTGTGGCTGCTACCGCCAACGTGGTGATGACTTTCTTTTGGTACATAGGTTTGCCTTCCGAGCCGCATTTCGATGCGTGCTGGCACCATTGCCTTCACGCTCATTTCCGAATATGTTCCCTGAGACTACAGCCAACATTGTGCCTTGGAACACAATTTGGCGAATAAAGATCAGGTAACGGCTTGAGACTACCGAATTATCCGCCACCGAACGGGGGCATTGCTGTTAAATCCCTGTTAACAAGCTAGGAAGGCTAGGCCTGGAGGAAAGGCACAACTGCCCGCCGTCCCAAAGGGACGGCGGGCAGTTGCAGGCTTTGAAGGGTCATGCGCCCAGGCGGG
>JBBRKU010000271.1:0-4263 GCA_038231735.1 Actinomycetales bacterium
GGCCGGGGGGCTTCGTTGCTGCCTCCTTGCCGGGAGCGTTAGTATCTGGGTCCTGGCTCGGGGGCACTGTGGAGAGCGAGTCCGCCAGTCCAATCCAGTAGGCGTCCGCCGATCCACCAGGACCGGGACGCAGCCACTCAAAGGTGTCGGGATTGAGGGCTGGCAGAGAGTCAAGCAAGGTGGTCTTCCCTGATTCCGGAGCCCCGATAGCCAGCAGGGTCGAGCCTGCGTCCACGCGGACGGTTACGGCATCCAGACCGTCGCCACCTAGACCCAACAGCAATCGGCCCCGCCGGAATGAGGACCCCCTTCCACGATCCGGCGCGGGACTTCGCGCCGCGGCAGCCGACAGCACCGCGTCAACGCCAACCGTGCCCGGCAGCGCCATTATTCTAAAGGGCGGTGCGGTCCGACCCGATCCAGGGCGGAACGCGGGTATCTGGTCTGGCGTCGTTGTGTCAGGCGCTATGTCGGGAGCTATGACGGATGCTATGGCGAAGGCATCATCCGGCGGCCACAGGAGCTGCGCGATGTGGCCGCCGCTTGCCGATGCCCGACCGGCAGTATCTTCAGCCAGTGGCCCTACCACCACGGCCCTGCCGGGGACTGCCTCCACGGCCGGAAGTTTTGGCCACGGGATGGTGGATTCCGCGCTCGCGCCTTTGGGGAAGAACAGCCTGTTCGGGATGCCGGCCATCAGGCGGGAAGCCAGCAGTTCGCGTTCGCCGGACACAACAAGCACGACGCCCGCCCTGTGGCCGTCGCGAACGACGTCGCCCAGCAGGTCCTCTGCCCATGGCCATGGACTCGACCTGAATGCAGACAGCCAGCGGCCAGCGGATGTGGCCACTAACGCCAGCAGGGGGCGTCTGGTGCCCGGACTCGTTTCAGGATCGGGATTCGGACCCGTGGACCGCGCATTCAAGATGCCAGCAAACCGCTGGAGCAGGCGGACGGCCGCGCGGATCTCGCCGGGGTCCAGATAGGCACCGACCCAGGGAGATTCGGCCAACACGGACAGCGAGCCGTCGCCGTCGAGACAATAAAGGCCCGCGTTCAGCCCGGAGGTCTGCAGCAGCAGCCCGCAGGCAGCGAGCCGCGTGGCTGAGACCGCGCCGCTGCCGGGAGGACCGATCAGCGCAAGGTGCGACTGGGTCCAGGGGTCCCATAACAGAGGCAGGACGGCCTGCCTCTCCGGGACATCCAGCAGTCCCAGGCCTACTCCGGGTGTCTGATCGGAATTCGTCCCGGCCATGGTGGCCACCGCGGATGCAAACACGGCCCGGGCGAGAACCCGGGGCAGTTCCGGTGCCACCGGAGCCCGGGGGAGGGGCGCGCTTGTCGCATTGTGGACGAGGGTGACAAGCTCTCCCAGTTCCGCGGCCAGATCGTCGTCCACCGCCGTCGTCGGCTGCGTCGTCGGCAGTGCCGCGTCCGGCGGATCCGAAAAGGCCGCCCGGGCCGGCCTGATCCGAACGCTGACGGTGTCCCGTGGCCTGTTCACGCGAAGCACGGCTGTCTGGAACTCCTGCAGGGGATCGCCGCCGCGCCTGAGGTAGGCCCGGCCCGGGAGTGCCACCGGAATGGCAGCAGCACCGGCTGTGCCGATGACGTCCTGGGATTCGAACGACGACTGCACACGTAGGCAGATGCTGGTGGTGATGTTGGCCCTGATGTCTGCCGAGATGGCTCCCTGCGGACGCTGGGTCGCCATCACCAGATGGATTCCCAGCGACCGGCCGACCGCCGCGATCCGCATCAGTTCTTCCAACGCGTCCGGCACCTGGTCAACCAGCGTCCGGAATTCATCGATGACGATCACCAGATGCGGCAGTCTCGGTAGGGCCTCCGGCGCCTCCGCGAGGTAGTGGGGAAGGTCCGGTACCGCTATCCGACTGAACAACTCCTCCCGGTGCCTGACCTCGGCTCGCAGGGAGGCCAGCACCCGGTCCATCCCGCTGCCGGTGATGTCCGTCACGAGGGCCGTCGAGTGGGGAAGCCGGGCCAGCGAACCCAAACCCGAACCGCCCTTGAAGTCAAGGAACAGAAAGGATACGACGCTCGGCGGGTGATGCAGGGCAAGGCTGGCAACCAGCGTCCTCAACAGCTCCGACTTTCCGGACCCGGTGGTCCCGGCTACCAAGAGATGCGGCCCGTCGCGTTCCAGATCCAGCACCAGCGGGCGGCCCGCAGCCAGGCCAATGGGAACGGGCATAAGCCTCCCTATCCGGTTGAGCTCCCAGGTTCGGGCGACGGCGCTCGCAGTCATCGGGGCCAGATCAGCCAAGTAACAGCTGTCCGGGATGGCCGCCGTCGGTTCTGGTCTCACGGAAGCAGCAGCCGACTGCCTCCGGGCAAAGCGGTCGAAAGTTTGATGGCTCACCAGATCCGGTGTGAAGTTCAAATTGCCGTACCTCCCGACTAGGTTCCCTTCGCCGCACACCAGCTGGAGCAGATGGACTTTGCTCCCTTCGAGGTCAGCCGGGGCCTCGAGGTTCATGGTCGTCGGATGGCGGCGGATCAGGCGCAGCCGGCCGGTGGCCAGGTACGAGTCCAGAACCTCCGCAATCCCGGCGTGACCGCCCACATCGATCACCAGAGCGGATGGGTGGCGGTCCAACTGGGTCCGCAGCGTCTCCACATTTGCCGTCAGCACCGTGTCCGGCAGGAAGCGCGCCGCCAGCGGAAGCCCTTCCGGGCCACCGGTGATGACGGTCCGCAGTCCACGCGCAGCCAGTTGCATGAGGACGGCCCGGATCAAGGCGTTAACCGGCTGGCTCGGACCGGCCACAATCAGCTCCTCGCCGCCTTTCAGGTCAATCACCGCCGGCATTCCGCGTATCAACGGCGGCTCGAAGCCAGTTGCCGCCGGTTCCACGGCAACGTTCGCCCGCTGGTCCGCTGTCCCCACCCGAAGCCGCATGCCCTCGTCGTCGTGCGCAGTTGCCAAGGCTGCGGCCGGCGGGGGCAGACCACTCAGCACGATGTCCGCCAAGGAAGGCGCCCCCGCGGTGCGCCGGAGCGCGTCATGCTCGACGGCGGACGCCAGCTGGGTGCGGAAGGTGCGCCGGCGCTTCCTGCCCCCGAGCAGCGGAACCACGGCGGTGACGGCCGACATGCCCGCAAAGGCCATGAACATCCACTGACCCGTGACGACCGCGAGGGCGGTGCCCGCCAGCAGAGGCAGCATCGACATCGCGGCCATGGTCCATCTGCCACGGAGAGTGCCCTGCGGGTGACCGACCTTCAGCGGTGAGTCGTCGACGGACAGCGGCTCGGCCACCGGGCTGGGAAGCAATTTCAACGTGGCCGTGGTGGTGCCAAAGCTGAGCACTTGGTCCACCGCGATGGTTCCCCCCTGAACCTCCAGGCCGCCTGCCTGGAGCGGCGCCGCGCCTGGAGCCGCAATCAGCGTGATGGCGCGGTCGCCGACGTCGAGAGTGGCCTGATGACGGGAAATTCCGGGATCCCTGATGCTTATCTCGACCGGTCCGCGGCCGATCCGATACGACCCACGCCGGAGTGGAAAGACCGCGCCGGCGTCGGGTCCGGTCCGAACCGCAAGAACCAGCACAGGCGGCTTTCCAGCAACTGGCCGGGTCGTGGCTGCGGGCAGGAGAGGGCAACCGACAACGACGACGGCGCCGCTCACCAGGGGAGGAGTGCCGGCGGCCAAGGAGTCGAGAGACCGGCCTCCCACCCTGAACGTGCCGCCTGGGAATCTCCCGGACAGTTCCGCGAGCAAGAGGGAACCGCTGGCGCCCTCCGCGATGTCCGCCGAAAGTTCCTGCGTTTCCATCGCCGGAGCGCCGGGTGAAGCGACCAATGTCAGCTCCAGATTCATTTTCGGCCGCCTTCCGGAAACGGCTCCACCATCACCATCCACATCACGATAGACGGCGCCGGGTCTGACGGTCCGGCAATGTTCCGCCAAGTGCACCCGGCATGGCCTGCGGTGGTTTGTGGAGGGCCACTGGTACCCTTGAATCGACGCGGCCCCATTGTCGGAGCGCCCTCGGCCAAATTTTGGGGGGATAAATTTCACCCAACAGGGGGACGGCCTCGCCGTTCTCCGTTCGCCCGTCCACGGCGCGGTCAATGGACAGAGCCCGCGCTCTTGCTGGCCGCCTGGCTCAAACGGAGGAGTCCGAACATTGACCGAACCATTCACCCTCGACGAGACAGATAAACAGACCCCGGGCGGCCGCGCCCCAGCAGCTCTCTCTGTGCCGCCTGCGGCCGCCCCGGCATCGCCTGCCGCCC
>JBBRKU010000272.1:0-4255 GCA_038231735.1 Actinomycetales bacterium
ACCCCTTCGACAAGCCGCTGGGCGAGGTGGCGCTGGAGCGGCTCAAGGCCGTCGCGGCGCACAACGAGCTGGGCGCCGGCATGCAGCTGGCCTTGAAGGACCTGGAGATCCGCGGCGCGGGCAACCTGCTGGGCGGCGAGCAGTCCGGGCACATCCAGGGCGTCGGCTTTGACCTGTACATCCGGCTGGTGGGCGAGGCCGTGGCGGAATACCGCGGCGAGGCGGAGGAACGGCCAGCGGAAATGAAGATCGAACTGCCGGTCAACGCGCACCTGCCGCACGACTACGTGCCGGGGGAGCGGCTGCGCCTGGAGGCCTACCGCAAGCTGGCCGCCGGGCTGACGGATGAGGCGATCAACGAGGTGCTGGCCGAGCTGGTGGACCGCTACGGCGAGCCGCCGGAAGCGGCACTTAACCTGATCGCCGTCGCCCGTTTCCGTGTGGCCGCCCGCGCCGCGGGACTGACCGATGTGGCGCTGCAGAGCAATTTCGTGAAGTTTGCCCCGGCGCAGCTGCCCGAGTCCAAGGTGATGCGGCTGCAGCGGATGTATCCGGGCTCCATGATCAAGACCGCGCTGGACGCCGTGATGATTCCCAAGCCAAAGACCGCACGGATCGGCGGGCGGGACCTGGCCGACGGTGAGGTGCTCGAGTGGGCGCAGAACGTGCTCGGCGCCATCTTCTCCGACTAGCTTCTGATCGAAAAGGCCAACCAGGACCACGCGCCGATCGAAATAGTGTCCAAAAAAGGAAATGCCGTCCTGATGTCGCTGGCCGACTACGAGGCACTGGAGGAAACGGCATATCTGCTCAGGACGCCTGCCAACGCTGCCCACCTGCTGGAGAGCATTGCCCAGCACAGGGCGGGTGGAGTCCAGCCTAGGCAGCTGGCTGAATGAATGTCCTCTTCACAGATAAGGCCTGGGAGGACTACCTATATTGGATTGCCACCGACAGGGCCATGATCAAGCGGATAAACCAGCTGATCGAACATTGCCGGCGAACTCCGTTGTCAGGCATCGGCAAGCCCGAGGCACTCAAGTACCAGCTGGCGGGGTATTGGTCCCGGCGGATCACCGAGGAACATCGCCTCGTCTATGCCGTGCAGAATGATCAGCTGATCATCGTCGAAGCACGGCATCACTATTGAGCGGGCTTATTCGCCGGCGGAGTCCGAACGTCCCATGAAGGTCATCGGGATGAAGAACGCCAGGCCGATCAGCACGAGGGCAAGGGCGCAGGGCCAGACGTTTTCCAGGGTCATGAAGGAAAAGGAATAGATGCCACCGAGGAAAAGAACGAAGGCGATGACAAAGAGGACAATGCTCGATCCGAGGCTGTTCTCGCGCTCAAGCTCACGGTGTGCCATGGTGTTCCTTCCCTGACCCCGAGGGGTTCGCTTCATTATCGCCAGCCTCCACCGCAGACAAGCAGCGGGCAAGGCAACGGTTCCAACCAAAATCTTAGTACGAAGTGCTGGCTTGCCCACCATTGACAATGGCGATTCCCGAGCTGGCGCCGATCCGGGTGGCGCCGGCCGCGATCATCGCCTGGGCGTCGGCCAATGTCCGTACGCCGCCGGAGGCCTTGACTCCCAGGTCCGGTCCGATGGTGGCACGCATCAGCGCGACGTCCTCGACGGTGGCTCCGCCGCCATTGAAGCCGGTTGAGGTTTTGACGAAGTCCGCTCCCGCCTCAACCGCAGCCCGGCAGGCCAGCACCTTTTGCTCCTCATTCAGCAGGGAGGTTTCGATGATGACCTTCAGGATGGCGTTGGCGGCATGGGCGGCCTCGGCGACGGCGGAGATATCATCCACCAGGGCGCCCTTGTCCAGCGCGCGGGCCGCCGCAATGTTGATGACCATGTCAATCTCGTCTGCGCCATCCAGCGTGGCGCCGCGGGCCTCGAAGACCTTGACGTCGGTCGGCGTCGCGCCGAGCGGGAAACCAACCACGGAGCAGGTCAGTACGCCGCTGCGTTTGAGCGCGTTGTGGACCGTTTTGACCCAGATGGGGTTCACGCAGACGGATTTGAACTTGTACTCCGCCGCCTCGGCGCAGACCTTGAGGACGTCGGCCTCGCTGGCCTCGGGCTTGAGGATGGTGTGGTCAATGTAGGCGGCAATGTCTGGCGCCTGGGGGTGTGATCCGCTGGGGGCGGGGGTGCCGCCGGAAACAGAGGTCATGGTGTGGCCTTCCGGTAGGAATCGTGACTCCCATATTCCCACAGTGGCGGATGCGGGGCTGGATGGGCCCGGCCCGGACCTTCGCCTCAGACGCGCAGCCGGTACCCGCGCTTGACCACGGTCTCCACCAGCGATGGGTCCGGCAGCGAGCCGCGCAGCCGGCTGACCGTCATGTCCAGCGCGTGCTCCGCGCCGCGGTGGTCCAGCAGGTTGCCCAGTTCTTCGCGGGACAGTACGGATCCTCCGGCGCCCAGCAGCGCCCGCAGCAGCAGCATCGGTGCCGGGGCCAGTTCCACCGGAATGCCGTCAATGCGCAGGGCCCGGCCTCGCAGTTCCACCTGCCCGGCCCGCGTGGCGAGCGCCTGCACGTGGTTGAGGGCCAGATGATCGCACACCAGCCGGATCAGCGCGCCCATCCGGAAGCGCTCGGGGACAAGCGGGGTAATGCCCGCCTCCAACAGCGGTTTGGCCGTGACGGGCCCGACGGCGGCGGCGACCACCCCGGTCTGGAAACTGGCGATCAGTTCGCGGTACAGCCCCATCTCGCGGGCAGTGCTCCACAGCGCGTCGACGGCGGGCGCGCTGGTAAAGGTGACCACGTCCAGGTCCCGGCTGCACGCCGCCTCGATGAGTTTGGGCAGCAGGTCCGGACCCTCGGGACGCATCCAACGGTACGGCGTGACGGTCAGGACCTCGGCGCCGGCCTGGCGCAGCCGCTCCAGCTGCGACACATCGGTGTAGCCGTGCAGCTGCACTGCCACCTTCTTGCCACTGACGCCGTCGGCCAGCAGCATGTCCACCAGCGTCGCAGTGGTCTCATCGGCGCTGATGCCGACGTCGTTCAGCCCGGCCGCACGGACGGCGCCGCGGGCCTTGGGCCCGCGCACGAATATCCGGGCGCCGGCCAGCACGCGCAGCAGCTCCTCGCCGATCCCGGACGCGTCCGCAGCCTCGCACCAGCGCCGCATACCGTAGGCTGTGGTCACCAACAGCACATCCGGCCGGGCGGCGATCACGGACCGGGTGGCTTCGATCAGCGGCAGGTCCTCGTCCACCGGGGCAATCTTCAGCGCCGGGGCGTGCAGCACCTCGGCCCCGCGCCGCTCCAGCGCGTCGATCAGGTCCTGCGAGCGGCGGTGCGAGGTGACGCCGACGCGGAAGCCGGCCAGCGGGAGCTCGGATGCTGCCGGCTCGATGGCGGCTGGCTCAGCTGGCTCGACGACGACGGCGGCTGGCTCGGCGGGTGCGGCGACGGCGGGGTGGCGGGACATGGCGGGCTCCTCTCTCTCGTTCGGAAGGTCAGTCGTGCAGCAGGGCGGTCAGACTGTCGATCTCCGTCTGCACGCCATGGGCGTGGCCGACCGAGACGACGTCGCCGATCACCACCACGGCGGGGCTGCTGCATTTGGCGGCGGCCGTGACAATGTTACCCAGATCCGCGATCGTGGTGCGCTGGTCCAGCCGGTACCCCCGCTCGATGACGGCGACGGGCATGTCCCGCCGCATGCCGGCGCGCAGCAGCCCCGCGGTGAGCTGCGGCAGGGTTCCGATGCCCATCAGGACCACGATGGTGCCGCCCAGCCCGGCCAGGTGTTCGTGCTCCTGATCCGTCAGCGGTGCGTGTCCGGAGACCACCGTGAACATGTGGCTGACGTTGCGGTGCGTGACCGGGATCCCCGCCGAGGCCGGCACCGAAATGGAGCTGCTGATCCCCGGAATCACGGTGACGGGGAGCCCGGCGGCCACGCATGCCGCCATCTCCTCGCCACCCCGGCCGAAGACGAACGGATCGCCGCCTTTGAGCCGGACCACCCGGTGGCCGAGCCGGGCGCTGGCCACCATCAGCCGCTCGATCTCGCCCTGGCTGACCGGGTGGTGGCCGGGGGTCTTTCCGACGTCGATCACCTGCGCGCCGGGGGCCAGCTCGTCCAGGTCCTGCTGTGGTCCCAGCTTGTCGTAATAAATGACGTCCGCTTCGCGCAGGGCCTCCAGCGCCCGGGTGGTCATCAGATCCGTCGGGCCTGGTCCGCCACCGACCAGGGTGACCGTGCGTCCCGGCTTGGCGGCTG
>JBBRKU010000273.1:0-4251 GCA_038231735.1 Actinomycetales bacterium
ATCAGGGGAAACCCGACCGCCGAGGAGCTCGCCGCGCTGACCGCCGTCGTGCTCTCGCTGCAGGGCGCACCCGACGAGGCGCCCACACGCCCGGCCGCCCGGCACTGGGTGCGCCGGGCGCAGTTGAATCTGGGGCCGAAGCCCGGTCCCGGGGCCTGGCGCCGCAGCCGCGGGTAGGGCGGACAAACACGCGACCAGTCCCCGCCCTCCCCTGCCGTCCCGCCAAAAGTCGGTAACTGTCCGCTTGAAGACCGCAAGCGAGCAGATAGCGACCGTTCGCGGGAGATTTTGGACGTCCGGGCGCGGTCCGATATCGTCGAAGGCTGCTGTTGCCCTGCGCGGCGGTCCAAAACCAAAAAGCCGAAGAAAGAAGCCATGGCCACGACCGAATCAGTGCTGCGCCGGTGGCACGGCCTCCAGGATCTGCAGACCCTCCCGGGCTGGAAAATCACCACTGCCCCGGCATGGACCCTCGCCTGGTTCGGTACGGTCTTTACGCGCACCCGCACGCAGGTCCCGCTCGAGGAGTTCCACGCCGGACTCGATGCCCTGCTGGAACGGCTCCGTGCGCAAGGAGCAGCGCTACGGGAGGATTGGGCGGCGCGCAACTATGCAGACGACTGGGTCAGCCGCCGTTTCCTCTCCCGCCCGCGGGCCGACGGTGTCTTCGTCTATGAACTAACCGTGACCTCGGCCCGGTTCCTCGGATTCCTTGACGGTTTCAACCCGGCCCGGACCACCCTCAACACCTCCCGCCTGACCACGTTGCTGACGCGGATCGAGTCGCTGGCCCAGGAAACGGATCCGGACAAGGAAACCCGGATCGAGCAGCTCCGGGCCGAAATCGCCCAGCGCGAAGGGCAGATCCAGGCACTGGAAACCGCGGAGGCGGCGCCAACGCTGGAGGTGGAGCATGCCGTTGAGGCCGCCCACGACATCCTGGACCTCGCCGCCAGTCTGCCCTCGGATTTCAAGCGGATGCGCGACGGGTTGGAGGACATGCTGCAGGGGCTGCGCCAGGAGATCATAGAGAGCAACGCCACCAAGGGCATCACCATGGGTGAAATCCTCGACGCGGACCGCCGGCTCCGCAGCACCACCGAGGGCCGCACCTATGAAAGCTTCACCGCCTTCCTGAACGACGACGACCAGCAGGCCCGCCTGCGCTCCGGCATCACCGAGGTGCTCTCGCGCGACTTCACGGACAACCTCGACCCCGAGGACCGGCAGACGCTGCACCGGCTGGTCTCCGAGATGCGTGCCCAGGCCGCGGACATCAACACCATCTACGGCCGGCTCTCCGAAAGCCTGCACACCTATGTGCAGAGCGACGAATACCGGGAGTCCGTGCAGCTGCGCCAGGTGATCCGGGCGGCCGAGGCTGCCCTGCACCAGGCTCCGCGGACCAGGAAACGCGCGGCGATCCTGCCCGCCCCCGAGCTGTACGGCTCCCAATTCGAGTCGACGGCGGCCACCCGGCTGTTCGATCCGGACAACCACCAGGCGCCGGCCAAACTTGCGGTTCCGGCAGCGTTTTCCGAGCAGAACATCACCCGCAGCCCCAGAACGGCCAAGGCGGACCGCATCGAGATCCAGGCGGCCATTGCCCAGGCGCTGGCCGAGCACCGGACCGAGGAAGTCACGCTTGGCCAGGCCTACCGTCGGTTGCCCACCGGGCACCAGCACATCAACAGCATCCGCAGCCTGCTGCATGCCGCGCTCAATTCCGGCGCCGGTTTCAGCGCGGACGCCCTCGAGTCCACCACCTTCACCCAGATCGACGGAACCCAGCGCACCGCGTTTATCCCAGCCACCACCATCAGGAAAGCGGCCCGCCATGGATGAGACCAGCTATACCGAGGACATCCGGGACGACGAGGACGCCCGGGAGTGGGAGCCGCTACCGGAACGCAGCCAGCTGGTCCACGGCCCGGCGCTCTTTCCCGGCGACACAGGTGAATTTCCGCTCGTGCTGCGCCAGGCCCTGGTGCGGCTTCTCCGTGGCCCGTACGTGGACGGCAGCAACGCCGACTCGGGCAGCAGCGCGAAGGCGTTCAGCACCATCGTCGAACACCGCAAGACCCTGGAAATCCGGCTGAACGAGCTGTTCCTGCAGCTCGTCATCGATGAGGACCGCAAGATCGCCCTGCTCCAGCCCGTGGAGATGGCGGAGCCGTTCACCACCGCCCTGCAACGCCAGCGCGAGCTCAGCCGGGAGGAAACACTGCTCCTGCTGCGGATGCGGCTGATCCTGGACCGCCAGCTGGGGACCGGCGTGGAGTCCACCCTGCACCGTTCCGAGGTGCTGGAAATCTTCGCCCAGTACCTGCGGAGCGGGAGCCAGGACGCCAAGGGCGTCGAGGAGCTGGCGGACCAGACCCTGCGCCGGCTGGTCAATGACCGCCGGCTGCTCATTCCCACCGAGCTGCCGGAGGTCTTCGTCATCTCCAACGCCCTGCCGCTGGCGCTGCCCTTTGAACAGATTGGGGACATCCGGGACCTGATGGACGCCCTTGCGCACAGCCCGGAGACCGCCGGCGATGTGGCGGACGCCGGCGTGCCGGAGGACGACAAAGACGAGGGTGACACGCCGTGAGCATTGCCGCCCTGCTCCCCCTCGGGGAAGAGATCAACCCGGGCCAGAACCGGTTGAGCAACGTACAGCTGGTCAATTGGGGAACCTTCAACGGCGCCCACACCATCCATGTGGACCGCGCCGGAACGCTCCTGACGGGCGACTCGGGAGTCGGAAAATCCACCATCTTTGACGGCATCCTGCAGATTATGGACGCCCGTCCCCGGATGAATGAGGCCGCCCACGCCGACGCCGGCCGCGGCCGCGAGGACCGGCGCACCACGTTCAGCTACATGCGCGGCCGGTTGGGCACCACCAGCGACGGCAGCCTGGCCTCGACGTCGTACCAGCGTCCGGGCGGCACGTGGTCTGCCATCGGCCTGACGTTCGACAACGCGCTGGGCCGGACCGTGAATATCTCCGCGCTGATGGACCTGGGCGCCAACGGCTCGGAAAACAGCATCGGCCGCTTCTACCTGATCCACGACCGGCCGCTCGATGTGGCCACCATCGAGGCCGGGCTGACCGGGCGGCTGAGCCGGCCCACGCTGGAGACCATCCTTCCGGGCAGCCAGGCCTTCGACTCGCACAAGCAGTTCTTCGAGCGGTTCCGCCAGCTGCTCGGCATCGAAAACCCGCGGGCCTTCGGCCTGCTGCGGATCCTGCAGTCCGGCCGCGGCATCGCCGGGACCGTCAACGACTTCTTCCGCAACCACGTGCTGGACACCCCCAAGACCCTGGACGCCGCCGACGCCGCGGCCGAGGACTTCAGCAACCTCAGCGGCATCTGGCGCCAGCTGGAGCGGGTCCGCCAGCAGCGCGACTACCTGCAGGCCGTTCCCGGCACCCATGAACGCTACACCGCCGCCGCGGAATTTCTAGCCCGCAACCGGACCCTGCGCGAGGAGGCGCTGCCCGCCTTCCGGCACGAGTGTGCCGTCTCTATCGAGGAGATCACACAGAACGGGCTTGCCGCCGAGGCCGGCACGATGGCGCGGGAACTGAGCCAGGCGGAGGAACGGCAGGCCGGTTTCCAGGGACAGGTCACCGCCCTGCGGGCGCAGTACGCCAGCGAGGGGGGCGGCCGGATCCAGTCGCTGGAACGCGAGGTCGAGCTGGCGCGGGCGCTGTTGTCCCAGCGGGAAGCCATCGAGGCCACGGTCCGCAAGGATCTTGCCGCGGCAGAGCTCGACGTTCCGGCGCAGCTCGGCCTTCCGGCGCAGCTCGCGGTTCCGGATCCGGACGCGGCGCAGACAGGCGTCGGGGCGACGGATGGCGCGGCGTCACACACCGGCTGGTCCGAAGCGGGACTGGAGGCCGCCCGGGCACAGGCTGCCGCCGTCGCCCGGGAGATTGCGCTCGCGGCCGACGCCGCCAGGGAGCTCAGCCACGACGCCCACGGTGAAGCGGCAAACCTGCGCCGGCAGATCAAAACGCTGGAACAGCAGATTGAGTCCTTCCGGCAGCGCACCAGCAACATCCACCCGGAAGCCATCCGGTGCCGCAATGACATCTGCGCCAGCCTGGGCCTGGCCGAGGAGGACATCCCGTTCGCCGGTGAGCTGGTGGATGTTCCAGCGGAGCATGCGCAGTGGCGTCCGGCGGCGGAGCGGGCGCTGCGCACGCTGGCCTCCTCCATGCTGGTGCCCGGCGAGCACATCCGGGCCGTCACTCGC
>JBBRKU010000274.1:0-4250 GCA_038231735.1 Actinomycetales bacterium
ACGCCGACGACGACGCCGGTCCGCCCCGCCTCGGCGACCAAGGGAATGACGGCAACGGGAGCATGGCTCAGGGCCGCGATCTGGAGGCTCACGCTGCCGAACAGCTCACCTTCGATGCGGCCCTTCTTATCAGTCCCGACGACGACGAGCACGGCGTCCTTCGACAGTTCGCTCAGGGTTCCGGTGACGCTGCCGTGGTGCAGTTCCGCCCGGACCTTAACCGAGGGGCTGATTGCGCGTGCCCGGGCCTCCGCTTTTTCCAGCAGTTCGGTGGCCGAGTTCATGATCCGTTCGTAGTAGTCGTGTTCCCGCCTCACCCAGTAGTCATTGACCACGTGGACGAGCGCGACAGCGAGCCTGAGCCGGTCGGCGCGAAGCACCGCCCAGTCCAGCGCACCTTGGCTCGGCCCGGAATGGTCGACGCCGACAACAATGGTTCTGTTCATGGGGTCACGGTGGCCTTTCGGAGTTTACGGTGGATGTACGCAACACTTCAGTACAGCCCAATCGGCCGGCGTGCGGTAGGGAAAGACGTCCCGAGGTCCGGCCAAATGCCAGGGGAGGATCCCGATGCGTGCATGGTGGGTGGATAAACCAGGTCCCGTTGCCAGGCACCCGCTCGCAACGGGAGACCGGCCCGATCCACACCCCCAGCAGGGCGAACTGCTGGTGTCCGTCCACGTGTGCGGAGTGTGCCGCACCGACCTGCACCTGGCCGAGGCCGATCTGCCGCCGCGTCATCCCGGGGTCATTCCGGGCCACGAGGTGGTGGGACATGTGGTGGAAATGAGCGGGGATTGCCGCCGCTTCAAGGTGGGCGACCGGGTTGGCGTCGCCTGGCTGGGAGGCACGTGCGGCAGGTGCCGCTTCTGCCTGCGAGGCGACGAAAACCTCTGCCTGGACCCCACATTTACGGGCTGGGACAGGGACGGCGGATACGCCGAGCTGGTCACCGTCAGGGAGGATTTTGCCTACCGGATCCCTGACGTTTTTTCCGATGAGGAGGCCGCGCCGCTCATGTGCGCGGGAATCATCGGTTACCGGGCCCTGAAGCGTGCGGCGCTTCCGGAGGGCGGCCGTCTGGGGATCTACGGCTTCGGCGGGTCCGCCCATCTGGCCGCGCAGTTGGCCCTGTACCAAGGTGCCATCGTGTACGTGATGACCCGTTCCGCGGCCGCACAGCGCCTGGCCCTTGAGCTGGGCGCCATCTTTGCGGGCGGGGCAGACGACAGACCTCCCGAACCCTTGGATTCGGCGATCCTGTTCGCCCCAGTGGGCAATCTTGTCCCGGTGGCGCTGCGGGCGCTGGACCGCGGCGGGACCCTGGCCATTGCGGGAATCCATCTGAGCGACATACCTGTTCTGCACTACACCGCCGACCTGTTCCAGGAACGCCAGCTGCGCAGTGTCACGGCCAACACCCGGGCCGACGGGGAGGACTTCCTGCGGCAGGCGGCCGCAATTCCGATCCGGCCGACGACGGTGGCCTATCCTTTCGATGCTGCCGGCCAGGCATTGCAGGACCTTGCTGAAGACAGGTTCACGGGAGCGGCGGTGCTTCGGATCGGGTAAGAGGGAAGGACGGATGCAGATGAAAACACGGGTAGCTGTACTGGGAACAGGAATCATGGGCCACGGAATGGCCCTCACGCTGCTGCGTGCGGGATTCGAGGCGGCGGTGTGGAACCGAACGCCGGACAAGGCCCGGCCACTGGCCGACGACGGCGCCAGGGTCGCCTCGAGCGTCGATGAAGCGGTGGCTGGAGCGGACGTGATAGTGACGATGCTCTACGATGCGGACGCCGTCCTGGAGGTCGCCGGCGTGTTCGCCGGCCAGCTCCAGCCAGGTACGGTGTGGCTGCAGTCCTCCACTATCGGCCGGGCGGGTATGGAAAAAGTCGCCGAGCTGGCCCGGAGGGAGAACCTGCTGCTCCTTGACGCTCCGATGCTTGGCACTAAGCAGCCGGCCGAAAAAGGCGAGCTGACCATCCTGGTTTCGGGGCCGGCGGAGCTGATCGACCACGCCCGTCCGGTCCTGGAGGCCCTCAGCTCAAAAGTGGTGATGGTCGGGACAAAAATTGGGGCGGCGACGGCGCTCAAGCTCGCCTGCAACGCCTGGGTGGCCACCATCACCGCCGGACTGGCGCAGTCGCTGGCCCTCGCCGCCGGGCAAGGGCTGGATCCGGGCCTGTTCCTTGCGGCCATCGACGGCAGCGGCGTGTCTATGCCCTATGCGCGGCTGAAGGGCGACGCCATGATCGCCGGGGAATATCCAACGGCCTTCGCCGTCGACAGCCTGGAAAAAGACCTGCGCCTCATCAGCGAGGCTGCCAACGGCTGCGGCGTTGACAGTGCCCTGCTCGATGCCCTCGGGGCACGGTTCCGTTCAGCCAGCGAGGCCGGGCATGGTTCGGAGGACATTGCCGCCGTCTACACCAGCTTCACGGCATGAGCGCCTACGCGATCCGCAACCGGCGCATCCGAGGGACCAGCTGGATGGCCGCCAACAAGCCCCAGGTGGTCAAAACGTAGGGCCAGGTAAAAACCGGCCCGGGCAGCGGACGCATCAGCAGCGTCACGACTGCGGTCAGCAGCGCCCCGGCCAGCGCCATCAGCCACGGTTCCCAGCGGCCCTGCAGGAACACGGCTGCCATCGCGATGGCCGTGAGCACCGCGGAATAACCCAGCAGCCCGCGGCCCAGCTCCCCGACGTCCTGGTGGGTGGCCAGGGCAAAGACGCTTCCGATGACGCTGCCCAGCAGGGCGGCCACGCCTAATTTCCAGCGGACCAGAAACAGCGCTGCCAGCAGCAGTGCACCGGCCGGCACACTATTGACGAGGACCACCTCAGAGATGTTGGTCAGGATGGAGCGGGAGAACTGCCAGGCCACGGACCCCTGCGGATCCGCCGCGGCGTTACCGGCGTGACTGCCGTGCGTCAGCCAGTAGATGGATACCGCCACAGTGCAGAAGGGGGCGGTAGTCGGCGGCAGCCGCAACGGCTTCAGCGGGCTCCGGCCGAACAGCCACGCCACGCTCACCGTCAGCGGTGCGCAGGCCGCGCCTCCCAGCACGGCCACAAGGTAGCCCAGCGGTTGCCCCTGCAGAATGGAGAAAGCTGCCGCGCCCACCAGTGCGCCGCAGAAACCCTGCAGACCCGCACGCAGCTCCGGCTCCGGAACGCGCAGCAGCCGCCCGGCGAGGGTTGAGCTGGTGGTCCCCAGGAGTGCCAGCACCGCCATGCGCCAGTCCGCCAGGGCCAGCGCGGCGAGCGTCAGGATTCCGGTGACGATGCCGGACTGGAAGAATATCTGCGAAACGCCACTGGCCAGCGTCGTCCCCAGCGTCGTCGCCCATTTGGGGCCCAGCCCGGTCCTCCACCCCATCCCCCGGGATTGCGGTGTGTCGCGCGTCTTCGGCCTCATTACCACCGTCCAAGACTATGCCAGGCATTGAGCGCCGGCTGGCAGAAATGCTGTTGACTCATCCACGGATCGGGGGAATGCTGATTGTACTTACCCTGAACACAACCCGGACGGAGCTTTTGTCCGCAGGCTGGGCCGGCCCCGATGCCATCACCAGCAGCCGAAATGATGGAAAAGGGAGTGCTGATGTCGCCATCCGGAAAGCCGCATGTTCTCATCCTTGGCGGCGGGTATGTGGGCCTTTATACGGCGTGGGGGTTGCGTAAGGCGCTGCCGCGCGGAGCGGTCAGGATCACCGTCGTCGAGCCCAATGCCTACATGACCTACCAGCCGCTGCTTCCGGAGGTCGCGGGCGGCGAACTTGGGCCGGCCAATGTCGCCGTCGAACTGCGCCGTGCGCTCAAGGGCCTGGAGCTGTTCCGGGGCCGGATGGCCTCGCTGGACGTCCGGAGCAAGACCGCCACCCTGGAGTCCATCACCGGCGAGACGTCCACGGTTGACTATGACCACGTTGTCATCGCCATGGGCGCGGTGACCCGCACTTTCCCGACGCCGGGCCTGGCGGAAAACGCCGTCGGCTTCAGGACCCTCGAAGAGGCCGTGTATGTGCGCAACCGCGTGCTGGAGAACATCGCCTTGGCGGCGGCCACCCGCGATCCGGCCGAGCGGACCAAGGCCCTGACCTTTGTCTTCATCGGCGCGGGCTACACCGGCGTGGAGGCCCTCTCCGAACTCAGCGATCTGTCCAAAATCGCCGTCGACCAGTATCCCATGCTGCACCGCTCGGACCTGAGGTGGGTGCTCGTCGAGGCGCTGGACCGGGTG
>JBBRKU010000275.1:0-4249 GCA_038231735.1 Actinomycetales bacterium
CGTCGTCGTGGTCGCCACGGCCGCGGACGGCAGCATCGACCACGCGGACCTGCAGACCAAGATCGAGGCCAACCGGGACCGGCTGGCCGCCATCATGATCACCTACCCGTCCACGCACGGCGTGTACGACGACGACGTCCGCCTGGTCTGCGACTCGGTGCACGCCGCCGGTGGCCAGGTCTACATCGACGGTGCCAACCTGAACGCCCTGGTCGGACTGGCCCAGCCGGGCCAGTTCGGCGGCGATGTCTCGCACCTGAACCTGCACAAAACCTTCTGCATCCCGCACGGCGGCGGCGGACCCGGTGTTGGCCCGGTCGCCGCGAAAGCGCATCTGGCGCCGTTCATGCCCTCGGATGCCGCCCAATCCGCGCACGAAGCCGGTGGAGATGCGCCAGCGGCCGGAGTGGCCATCTCGGCCTCCCGCTACGGCTCCGCCGGTGTGCTGCCGATCTCCTGGGCCTACGTGAAGCTGATGGGTGCCGACGGACTGACCGAGGCCACCCGGGCCGCCCTGCTGGCGGCAAACTACGTGGCCACGCGACTGAACGAGCACTTCCCGGTGCTCTTCATGGGCACCGGCGGGCTGGTGGCGCACGAGTGCATCCTGGACCTGCGCGAGCTCACCGCCCGCACCGGCGTCACCGCCGAGGACGTTGCCAAGCGCCTGATCGACTACGGCTTCCACGCCCCGACGCTGGCCTTCCCGGTGGCCGGAACCCTGATGGTGGAACCGACCGAGTCCGAGGACCTGCGGGAGATTGACCGCTTCATTGCGGCAATGATTTCCATCAGGGCTGAAATCGACCAGGTCGCCGCGGGCGACTTCAGCGCGGCGGACAGCCCGCTGCGCCGCGCCCCGCACACGGCCACCGCGGTGGTGACCAGCAGCTGGGACCGCCCGTACAGCCGGGAACAGGCCGCGTTCCCCCTGACCGGCATGGGTGCGGACAAGTACTTCCCGCCCGTGGGCCGGATCGACGGCGCCAACGGTGACCGCAATCTGGTCTGCTCCTGCCCTCCCATCGAAGCGTTCGAGGACAAGTCCGAAGAATTCGCCAACTAACCGCCGGCTCATCAGAGAAAAGACGATCATGACCGAATCCCCACGTTCCCGTCATACCGCCCTGTACGCAGAGCACGAAAAGCTGGGTGCCTCCTTCACCGACTTCGGCGGCTGGCAGATGCCCCTCAAATACAGCAGCGAGCTGGCCGAGCACCACGCCGTCCGCCGGTCCGCCGGCCTGTTTGACCTCTCCCACATGGGCGAGATCTGGGTCACCGGACCCGATGCCGGCCGGTTCCTGGACTACGCGCTGGTGGGCAGGATCTCCGCGATCGCGGACGGAAAGGCCAAATACTCGCTGATCTGCAACGAGGAGGGCGGCATCATCGATGACCTGATCAGCTACCGCCGCTCCGCGGAGAAGTATCTGGTGGTGCCAAACGCCGGCAACGCCGCCGTGGTTGCCTGCGAGCTGGCCGGCCGGACGGACGGCTTCGAAGTGGTGGTGGATGACCAGTCCGCGGGCATCTCGCTGATTGCCGTACAGGGTCCGGATGCCGAGGCCATCCTGCTGACCCTGGTCCCTACCGGGCAGGCCGAGTCCGTGCGCAGCCTGAAGTACTACTCCGCCATCGACGTCAATGTCCAGGCCGAAGGCTCCCTGCTGGAGGTGCTGCTGGCGCGTACCGGATACACCGGCGAGGACGGCTTCGAGTTGTTCGTCCCCAACTCCCATGCCGCCGCCCTGTGGGCTGCCCTGCAGCGGGCCGGTGGCGACAAGCTGGTACCGGCCGGTCTGGCCAGCCGCGACTCGCTCCGCCTGGAGGCCGGCATGCCGCTCTACGGCAACGAGCTTGGCCTGGACGGGGATCCGTTTTCCGCCGGACTCGGACCCGTGGTGGCCTTGTCCAAGGACGGCGATTTCGTCGGCCGCCGCTCCTTGGAGGCCAAGAAGGCATCCGGAGCGGGGCACAGTTCGGGCCGCAGACTTGTCGGACTCAAGGGCCTGGGCCGGCGTGCCGGACGTGCGCACTACCCGGTCACCCTGGATGGCACCGTCGTCGGCGAGCTGACCTCCGGCGCCCCCAGCCCGACGCTGGGCTATCCGGTGGCGCTGGCCTACGTCGACGTCGCCCACGCGGAGCCCGGCACCGAGCTCCAGGTGGACCTGCGTGGCAAGGCCGAACCGTTCACGGTGGTGGCGCTGCCGTTCTACAAGCGGGAGAAGACGTCATGAGCACCGTTGTTCCCGAACTGCGATACTCCGCCGAGCACGAGTGGGTCGCCCGCGACGGGTCCGGTCCGGCCGGTATCGGCATCACCGCCGTCGCCGCTGACGCCCTCGGCGACATCGTCTACGTCGAACTGCCGGAGGTGGGGTCCACCATCACCGCCGGCGAGAGCTGCGGCGAAGTCGAGTCCACGAAATCCGTCTCCGATCTGTACGCCCCCGTCAGCGGCGAGATCACCGAGGTCAACGACGCCGTCGTCGCCGATCCGTCCCTGATCAACAGCGACCCGTATGGCGCCGGCTGGCTCTTCCGCGTCAGCGTCAGCGGGGCCGGGCCGCTGCTGAGCGCCGTCGAATACGCCGCCGCTACCGGGGGCCAGCTGTGAGCGCCCCGGCCACATCCCGCAGCATCCGCACATATAGAAGGGGAACCAGCCATGGCAGTTGGCGTCTTTGATCTCTTTTCCGTCGGCATCGGCCCGTCCAGCTCACACACGGTCGGTCCGATGCGCGCCGCCGCCATGTTCGCCGCGGAACTGGTGTCCCGCAAGGTCCTGGACAGGGTTACCGGGCTGCGGGTGGACCTCTACGGTTCGCTGGCCGCCACCGGTAAGGGCCACGGGACCATGACCGCTGTGCTGCTGGGGCTGGAGGGCCGGGAACCCGAGCTGATCCTGCCCGAGGAGGTGCAGGACCGGCTGGCCGCGTTCGACGACGGGGCGGACCTGCTGCTTGCCGGTTCCCGGCCCCTTCCGTACGGTGCGGGCGACATGGTGCTGCACCCCCTGACGGTACTGCCGCGGCACACCAACGGGATGAAGTTCCAGGTCAGCGACGGTACCGGCGCGGTGCTGCACCAGGCCACGTTCTTTTCCGTTGGCGGCGGCTTCATCGTCCGCGAAGGCGCCCAAGAGGCGGCGGTGCAGGAACTGGAGAGCTCCAAGGGGCTGCTGCCTTTCCCGTTCCGCACCGCCGTGCAGCTGCTCGCGCACTGCAAGACCAGCGGCCTGGGATTCAGTGGCGTCATGTTGGCCAATGAAAAGTTTGCCCGGACCGAGGAGGACATCCGCGCCGGCCTGCTGCACATCCGCGACGTGATGGAGGAGTGCAAGAACGCCAGCCTCCAGCGCACCGGTCTGCTTCCCGGCGGACTGAAGGTCCGCCGTCGGGCACCGGACTGGCATGCCCGGCTGCGGGCCGAGGACCCGGATCGGGACCCAAAATTCTGGCAGGAATGGGTCAACCTCGTCGCGCTCGCCGTGAACGAGGAGAACGCCTCCGGTGGCCGCGTCGTCACCGCCCCCACCAACGGCGCGGCCGGCATCATTCCGGCCGTGATGTTCTACGCCACGCACTACACCGACGGGATGCGTGAGGCGAGCGCTCAGGCCCGCGACGACGTCGTCGTCCGATTCCTGCTGGCCGCCGGCGCCGTCGGGGTCCTGTACAAGGAGCAGGCCTCCATTTCCGGCGCCGAGGTGGGCTGCCAGGGCGAGGTCGGATCTGCGTCCTCGATGGCCGCCGCCGGTCTGGCCGAAATCATGGGCGGCACGCCGGAGCAGGTGGAAAACGCCGCGGAGATCGCGATGGAACACAATCTGGGCCTGACCTGCGATCCGATCGGCGGCCTGGTCCAGGTGCCCTGCATCGAACGGAACGCCATCGCCGCGGCGAAGGCGATCAACGCGGCCAAGATGGCTCTCTGGGGCGACGGCCAGCACCGGGTGTCCCTGGACGAGGTGATCATCACCATGCGCGAAACCGGCAAGGATATGAGCTCCAAGTACAAGGAGACCGCGATGGGTGGCCTGGCCGTTAACGTCGTCGAATGCTAGACCCTGCCTGCAGGCCATGACCAGTGGCCGGCTGGTTAGGCGTAGGCGTTGACCAGCCGGACGGCGCCGCCGTCGACGCCCTTGGCGCCCTGGACGTAGTCCGGTCCGGCCCCGACGGACGCGCTGGAGGGCAGGTCGTCGGCGGTCACGGTACCCATCACCCAGGCGGGCAGGCCC
>JBBRKU010000276.1:0-4237 GCA_038231735.1 Actinomycetales bacterium
ACTCACCGGTGTCAATGGATTCGGCGATCGAGACCATGGCGTCGAGCACGTGGTAGGCCATGGAGCCTTGCGCCCGGTGCGGGCGGCCGGCCCGGATGGCCCGGGCCATTTCCAGGACTCCCGAGCCGCGGGTGCTGGTGGCACCGACGGCGGCAATGGTCTCGGTCTGATCGGAACCGCGCCGGGTCAGCAGGACATCGCCGTCGAAATTGTTCGGGTCCGGCAGCGCAATCGTGGCCTCGGTTCCGGTGATCTCGACGAAACCGGCCCGCTTGAGGGGGGAATCGAAGCTGAAGATGCTCTGCGAGGATTCCCCGCCGGCAAACTGGGCAATCGCGCTGACGTGCGTCGGCACGGTGACGGCGAATTCCTCGCCGGCCCTGGGCCCGGATCCGATAATGCGTGTTTCGCGGGATTTGGAGCTGAAGGCCGCCACCTTGGCGATGGAGCCGAAGGTCTGCACCAGTGTGGTCAGGTAATACGGCCCGATGTCGAACAGCGGCCCGGCGCCCTCCTGGAAGAGGAACGCGGGATTGGGGTGCCACGACTCGGGCCCGGGGGACTGCATCAGCGTCAGCGCCGTCAGCGGGACGCCGATGTCCCCGCGCTGGATCACCCGCAGGCCGGTCTGCAGGCCGGCCCCAAGGAAGGTATCCGGAGCGCAGCCAAGCCGCAGGCCGGCGGCGTCCGCGGTCTTAAGCAGCCGGAGTCCGCTTTCGCGGTCCAGCGAGAACGGCTTTTCGCTCCAGACATGCTTGCCGGCGTTGATGGCGGCCGTGGCGACCTCAACGTGGGCCGCGGGAATGGTCAGGTTGACCACAATCTCGACGTCGGGGTGGGCCAGTGCGGCACTGACGCCGCCGGAGGCGGGGATGCCGAACTCAGCCGCGCGCTCCGCGGCCACCTGCTCGAACATGTCCGCGACCACGTGGACCTTGACGTCCGGGAAGCTGGTCAGGTTCTTCAGGTATTCCCTGCTGATGACCCCGGCACCGATGACGGCGACGCCGACCGGGCAGGATTGGGGGATCTGTTGGCTCATTCGGTTTTCCCTGCCTTGAGATAGTTGAAGCTGTCCGCCACCGCGTCGAAGATGTCACCGGTGAAATCGTCAAGTTCGACGACGCCGACCTCCAGTGATGGGGCGGCCTCGATGACATCCCAGATGGGCATCTTGCCGGAGCCAACGGCCACCTGGTCCTTATCCTCCTTGGTCAGCGGGCCGTCCTTGATGTGGATGAAGCGGACCCGGTCGCCAAGACGCTGCAGCAGCGCTGCTGGATCCTCCCCACCGACGGCGGCCCAGTAGGTGTCAACTTCCAGCACGACGTCGGGATTGAGGTGCTCCGCTAGCACCTCAAGGCCGGACCGGCCATCGATGCGTGACTCCAGCTCGAATTCGTGGTTGTGGTAGCCGACCCGGATCCCGTACTCCGCCCCCTTCCGGGCGGCGGCATTGAGCGCAGTGGCGGTTTCCCTGATGGACTCTTCGGTGCTCCAGCGGCTGCGGTCCACGTGCGGATCGATGACGGAGCCAATGCCCAGTTTCTTTGCCGCGGCAAAGATTTCGTCCTGGTCCGCGCGCAGCAGCGGGGCATGGCCCGACGGCGCGGTGAGGCCGTTGGCCCTGAGGGCATCAGCCAGCTGACCGGCGGTGGCAACGAAATTGTACGGTTCGACGGCAGTATAGCCGATTGCGGCGACACGCTCGATGGTGCCCTGCAGATCGGACTCCAGAGGGCCGCGGACGGTGTAAAGCTGAAGGGAGTAGGTCACGGTTTCTCCTGGCGGTAGGTTCACGCTGTTCCGATTTCAACCTAGGGTAACTTTTGACGAGGGTCAAGCAAAAGATGCCTTACGTGCGGCGAAGATGTGAATTGTGACAGGAATAAGCGCGGCGTGCTATTTATTAGTGCATGTCCACACCATCCGCCGTTCTGCCTGCCGGAGTCGCAACGGCGCCGGCCAGCGGCTTTTCGCGCGCCGGAGACCTGTTCCAGCTGCTTCGCGATGGGCATGCCCGCACCAGGGCCGAGCTCGCGGAAATCACCGGACTTGCCCGTTCAACGGTGGCGGCCCGAATTGAAGCTCTCACTGCCTCCGGGCTCATTGGCCCCGCCGGCGAAGCCGCCTCCTCGGGAGGCCGGCCGCCGTCGCGCTTTGCCTTCCAGCCCACCGCCAAGGTGGTGCTGGCCGTCGACGTCGGCGCCACCCATGTGCTGGTGGCGCTGACCGATCTGGGCGGCCGGGTGCTCAGCGAGTCGCGGACCGTGATCGACATTGCGGCCGGACCCACCGAGGTGCTGGACCTGGTGCTGCAACATTGCCGGCAACTGCTGCAGCGGGCGGGCCGGCATGTGCGGGAACTGGCGGGAATCGGCATAGGGCTGCCCGGCCCGGTGGAACACTCCACAGGCCGGCCGGCCAATCCGCCGATCATGCCCGGCTGGGACGGTTTTGACGTTCCCGGCTATGTGCGGCGCGTCTTCAAGGTGGAAGTGCTGGTGGACAACGACGTCAATATTATGGCGCTGGGTGAGCGTGCGTACTACTGGCCCGAGGATGCGAACTTGCTGTTCATCAAGGTCGCGACGGGGATCGGGGCCGGGATTGTCAGCGGGGGGCTGCTGCAGCGCGGCGCGGATGGCACCGCCGGAGACATCGGCCATGTCCGGGTTCCGCGCGGCGATGACAAGCTGTGCCGGTGCGGCAACTACGGATGCTTGGAAGCGCTCGCGTCCGGCCCGGCCATTGCGGCGGACCTCAGCGCTGCCGGCATCCCGGCGGAATCCGGCGGGGACGTGCTGGCGCTGGCCCGGAAGGGGAACATTCCGGCGATCCAGGCTATGCGGCAGGCCGGGCGGGATGTGGGCGATGTGTTGGCCAGCTGCGTGAACCTGCTCAACCCCTCCGTCATTGTTATTGGCGGCGGGCTGTCCTCGGCGGGTGAATATCTGATGGCCGGAGTGCGCGAGGTGGTCTACCGGCGGTCGCTGCCGTTGGCGACCGCACGGCTGCGGATTGTCCAGTCCATGGCCGGCGATCAGGCCGGCGTGCTGGGGGCCAGCCGCATGGTGATAGACCACGTCCTGGCTCCGGCGTTTGTGGAGTCCCTGCTGCTGGCCGAGGCCTGAGTCCTGCAGGCTTGCGCTGGCATTGGGTATCGCGGTCAATGATCGCTGGCCGGTGAGCGGCGCGTGGACGGCCGAAAGTAGCCCAGGATATAGTCAACTTTTGATTGACTGTCGGCATAAGCTGATCAAGTCAGGGGACAACGCCGAATCCTTGGCTTTGCAGGGCGACCTTGCCTATGGCGCCGGTAAACCTCCCGCTCCCAGCGGACGGACGGGGCACCTTTTCCATGACGACGGCGGCTACCGGGCCGTCCGTGGCCGCTGTCGTTCTTCTGGTGCTATTCCGGCCCGAGCCAGCCTAGATGGCGCAGCCATCCGGGCCGCACGCCTGGCCGCTGGCCACCATGACGAGCGGATGGGATTCCTGCCAGGCTTCATCGAGCGCCTGGCTGAAGAGTTCGGCCGGCTGGGCGCCGGAAATGCCGTATTTGCGGTCGATGACGAAGAACGGCACGCCCGTAATGCCCAGGGCGCGGGCCTCGGCAAAGTCCGCGCGGACCACGTCGGCGTATTTTTCGGTATCGAGCGCCTGGTTGATTTCCCCGGCGTCCAGTCCCAGACCCACGCCGGTGCGGACCAGGAATTCGCGGCTGCCGATGTCCCCGCCCTGCTCAAAGTGGGCCGAAAGCAGTGTCTCCTTGGCGTCGTCGCCCTTTCCATGGGCGGCGGCCAGATGCAGCAGCTGGTGGGCGTTGAAGCTGTTCGCTACGACGATCGTCCCGAAGTCGTAGTCCAGGCCCTCGCTGGCGGCCTGCGCGGTGACATGGGCAAACATCTGGCTCACCTCATCGGGGGCCATGCCCTTGCGTGCGCTCAGGTAGCCCAGCTCGGTCCCGTCGTAGTGCTCGGGCAGGGAGGGGTCCAGCTGATAGCTGCGCCACTGCACCTCCACCTGGTCCTTGTGCGCAAAGTTGCTCAGGGCGGTCTCAAAACGGCGTTTGCCGATGTAGCACCAGGGACAGGCGACATCGGACCAGATCTCTATCTTCACAGGGGTGCCAACCGGGGCCCGCCGCGCGTTATTCCCGGCCCGCACCCCGTTGAGAGGACACTTGGCGCCCAGATCAACGAAAAACCTGGGCGCCAAGTGTCCTCTGAAGTTA
>JBBRKU010000277.1:0-4234 GCA_038231735.1 Actinomycetales bacterium
ATCTGGCCATGGCTGGCCGCAATGTGACCTTCCTGGTGCGCCCTGAGCGTGCCCGGCTGATGAAGGAACAAGGGCTTGTTCTTCATTCGGTCGACGGGGAAAGCTGCCGAATCGCGCCGCAGACCGTGTCGGCACCGGCCATCGGCGGACCGTTCGACCTGGTGCTCCTCGCGGTAAAGGCGTACGCCATGGAGGGGGCGATGAACGATCTGGGGGCCGCCGTCGGGCCAGAGACCCTGATTCTTCCTGCGCTCAACGGCATTCGCCACATCGAGGCCCTTCAAGCGCGTTTTGGCCGCGGTCGCGTCCTTGGCGGGGTCTGCGTCGTTGTGAGCGAGCTGGAAACGGATGGCGCGATTCGGCAACTCCTGCCCGGCGCCAGCCTGGCCTATGGATCGCTCGCCGGACCGGACGACGAGCGGCTCGATCGGGTTCATGCGACCCTGAGCGGCGCCGGGTTTGATACCCGCCTTTCCGGATCGATCGAACTGGACATGTGGGAGAAATGGATCATCCTGGCAGCCGGTGGCGCGCTTACCACGCTGCTCAGGGGAACTGCAGGCGAAATCACCCGGGTGAAGGGAGGACTCTCGACAGCGCGGGAAATCATCCAGGAATGCGTAGACATCGCAACGGCCGCAGGGTTCGCCCCGCGGCAGCCTGCCCTGGAATTTGTCGAGCAGTTGCTCCTGGAACCGGGCTCCAAATTCGCGACTTCGATGTACCGCGACCTGATGGAAGGACACGATGTCGAAGCTGATCAGATTCTCGGCGACCTCCTCGAACGCGCAGATCGCCTCGGCGTCCATGCGCCGCTGACGACGGCCGCATACGCTGCCCTATCCACATACATGAGTGCAAAAAACGCGGCGGTGACCGATCAAACCGACCCGCTCTAGTGTTGGCAGTGACCCACCCGAAACGATCGCCAAGGAGGCGCCATGGCCATCAAAATCAATGAGGCAGCGCTCAGGCAGGGCCGGCAGCTGATCAGGGATGGAAGGGCCGCCCACGACGTCCGCGATGACTTCACGCGCCTGCTCCGACGCCCCGGGCGCGGTCCAGATCGGCTTCATTGGTCAACGCCGCGGCCCGGAGTCGCCGTTGGCCTCAGCGGCCGGTCCACGGCGTCTTGCCATGATGGGGAGCACCAGCAGGAGGGAAGCCAGCAACGCAAGAATCCCGAACCCTGCCATTGCCCCAGCTGGGCCGCCGGCCACGACGGAGAAGATCAGCCCCGCGGAGCCCGCTATAAGCAAGGCCACGAGTGCCAGTGAAACTTTAAGGATGGTATTCCCAAAGGCGACCAGTTTGGCTTTTTCGTGGCGGCGGAACATGAGCCGGTGCAGACTGACCGGGGTGAGCATCGCTCCCGTTGCCGCAGCGGCCACCAGGACCAGGCCAAGAAAGGTTGCGCGCTGAACTTCGTCGAGCTGGCCGAACTTCTGCTGAAACGGCAATGTCAACAGAAAGCCTGCAATGATCTGCACGCCCGTCTGCATCACTCGAAGTTCCTGGAGCAGTTCGTTCCAGTTGCGGTCCAACTGTTCGTCCCGGGTTTCGTGGCGGCCATCTCCGGCAGGAGTCCCCTGCCCGGTTGTGGGTGGGTCCACATTTACCTCCGACGCTGTAGGTGCCGGCCGGCCAAGCCCGACGGCGCCGCTTGGAGTGGAACTTAGGAATGGTGAAGTGCGCAGAGCAGATCACTTTTGATTCTAGGACTTAAAAGCAAGAGGCCCGACCGGTGTTTCCCCCGGTCAGGGCCTCTTTCATGGTTGCGGGGACAGGATTTGAACCTGTGACCTCTTCTCATGGGAGGACACTTGTGGACAGTGGTGGACCGCTGTTAATTCCTTGCAATTCCACCGATTTTTAGGTGTTTTGAAGCTGTCAGCGACCGCCCATATGTGGTCATTTTCCATCGTTTCCGCGGGGTAAACGCGGGGCGGGCAAGCTCATCCGACAATTCGAAATCGAGATTCACGCCATCTAGGTGTGGACTAGCCCACATCTAGGTGAGCTGACCCCGCCTCATCGGCGTCAGGAGCCAGGTGGTCGACAAGGACACGAAGCTTGACGCGCATTCCTAGCACCACACCGCCACTCATTTTTGGTCTGAACCCCACATGGTCCATTTCCGCCGACGCCGAAGGGACCATCCTCGACATGGCGGTGTCCGAAGCGCTTCTTGCTTATCTGCGCTCCGGACACCTATTTTCTGCCTTGCAAGGTGAAGTTTCAACTTGGCCCTGATCCGTGGCTCGAAGTGCCCTTCGCCTATTCGCTTGATGGAATGTGTTCTTGCCTTCTTATATGTGCAGCTTCCCGTCCACGCGACGGGGCAGCTTCCAGGGGTTGGAGTTGTACTGCTGGCGGCAACAGCTCCGCGGGCACGTTTTGGTAGCTAACCGGTCGCTGAAATCTGTAGATGGCCATGGAACCGACGGATGTTCTGCGCGAATCCGACGTTGCGGGAAAAAGGCCCCCGTGCACCATGTTGTCGTTAACCTCGACGCCCGTCGGCCATCCATTGAAGAGAATCCGGCCCGCATTGCGTTCCAAGACCGGCAAGATCCGCCGCACTGTGGCAGAATCCGAATCCGTGGCGTGCACCGTCGCGGTAAGCTGACCTTGCAGATTTTCCAGGGCAGCGAAGAAGCCCGCTTCATCGTGGTAGCGGACGATGAGGGCGGCGGAGCCGAACACTTCTTCTTGCAGCTCGGGGTTGCTGAGGAACGCGGCCACGCCGGTCGCGAACAGGGGCGGCTCGGGCCCGTTTTCCCCGAGGGATTCCGTGCCGGCAGCAATCAACTGGACACCGGGCGTCGACGTCAGCCGTTGTACTCCGTCGGTGAAGGATCTGCTGATTCCTGGTGTGAGCATGGTGTGAGCATGGTCTGCCCGACGGCCGCCGCAATCAAGCCTTCCGCAGTTTCCACAAATCCGCCGTCTACGCTGGGGACAAAAACTAGGCCTGGATTGGTGCAGAACTGTCCAGCGCCAAGGGTGAGTGATGCTGTGAAGCTGGCAGCTAGGTCCTGGGCGCCGGTTCCGAGTGCACCGGGCAGGATGATGACGGGATTGATGCTGGACATTTCGGCATAGACCGGAATGGGTTCCGGACGGGCGGCTGCCGTTCGCATAAGGGCGGTCCCTGCGGCACGGGAGCCCGTGAATCCCACAGCCTTGATCATGGGGTGGGCTGCCAGGCGCTGGCCGACGGCGGACCCGGAACCGTAAAGTTGCGAAAACACTCCGGCGGGCAGCCCGGCGTCAGCAACAGCCTGGGTGATGGCCCGACCGACCAATGCTGCGGTGACGCAACGGACAGCACCTGCAGTCCGGCTGCTTCAAGGGTGGCGCGCAGGGCACTGCGCTCCACCGCCGTCAGTGCGGTGTGGACCAGCTGCCCGTCCCCGGAACGCAACTCCAGGCCGGACACGCCGTGGCACGCGGCGAGGGCCAGCACGTCCTCCAGCGACGCCTCGGGGCAGCCAAATGTGGAAAAAGCCAATGATGCCATCGTGCCGTCCGTTCCATGGCTTCGCGGTCCAGTTCAAAAAGCAGGGGCTCGCTTGGGCCACGCGGGAGGTCTCGGCAGGCAGGGTGTCGGCCAGCCGCGCCAAGTGACAAGGGCGCAATGTTGCCCCCTTCCGCCCGTTCCCGGGCCATCGTCGTACATTTGTTACGGCCCCGTTAGTGAACCCGTATGCCACCAACATTGAGCGACGGGGCCACAAGCTCCGCCCAGCGTTCCTTGACCGTCCGGATCACGTCGGCGGGCGCCGCATCCCAGATCTGCTGGTTAAATATCTCCACCTCCACCACGCCGCGGTAGCCGGCCTGCTCCATCCAGGCTCCGATGGGCGCAAAGTCGATTACGCCGTCGCCCATGAATCCGCGGGACAGCAGCGCATCCGCGGCAATGGGCAGGTTGAAATCGCACACCTGGTAGGAGGCAATGCGGCCCTGACTCCCGGCTCGGGCAATCTGTTCCGCCAACGCCGGGTCCCACCAGACGTGGAAGGTGTCAACAACGACGCCGACAGTCTCCGCCGGGTGCGGCGCGGCCAGGTCCAGCGCCTGCCCCAGGGTGGAGATGACGGCACGGTCGGCGGCGTACATGGGGTGCAGCGGCTCAAGGACCAGCCGCACACCATGTTCCAGGGCAAAGGGCACAAGCTCGGCCAGCCGGTCCGCCACATTCTGGCGAGCGGCCAGCAGGTCCTTGCCG
>JBBRKU010000278.1:0-4228 GCA_038231735.1 Actinomycetales bacterium
CGCTGTGGGGTCCGGACGCCGAAGCCGAATCCGCCGTCCGGCTCGGCTGGGTGGAGGCGCCGGCCGTCTCCGCTCCGCTGGTGGCCGGGATCCTGGCCCTGCGCGAGGAGTTGAAGACCGACGGCGTTACGCGCGTCGTGCTGGCCGGCATGGGCGGGTCTTCGCTGGCTCCCGAGGTCATCACCCGGACGGCCGGCGTTGAGCTGACCGTGCTGGACAGCACGGACCCGGAACAGGTCCGTGCTGCTCTGGCGGACCGGCTGGCGGAAACCGTGATCGTGGTCTCCTCCAAATCCGGGTCCACGCTGGAAACGGACTCCCAGCGCCGGATTTTCGAGCAGGAATTCAGCAAGGCAGGAGTGGATGCCAAGAGCCGCATCGTGGTGGTGACGGATCCTGGGTCGCCGCTGGATGCCGCCTCGCGCGAGGCCGGCTACCGCGCGGTCTTCAACGCCGATCCGAACGTGGGTGGCCGCTATTCGGCGCTGACCGCGTTCGGCCTTGTCCCCTCCGGACTGGCCGGCGTGGATATCCAGGCCCTGCTGGACGAGGCGGAGGAAGCCACCGAGGTCCTCCGTGACGACGCCGCTGACAATATCGGCCTGGCCTTGGGCTGTGCCCTGGGCGGGACCAATCCGCTGCGGAACAAGATCGTCATTGTGGACGAGGGGTCCGGCATCGTCGGCTTCGCCGACTGGGCCGAACAGCTGATTGCCGAATCCACCGGTAAGCTCGGCACCGGGCTGCTGCCCGTCGTCGTCGCCGATCCTTCCGCACCGGAAATCGCCATCGGTGCCCAGGACGTGCTGGTGGTCCGGCTGGTATCCGCCGACGCGGATCTGGACCTCACAGGCTCCGGAGAGCTGGATCCTTCGGACAACGCGGACCAGCCGCTGAACCAGCTCGCCATTGCCGGCGGGCTCGGCACGCAGATGATGGTCTGGGAATTCGCCACCGCGGTGGCGGGCCGGCTGCTGGGGATCAACCCCTTCGACCAGCCGGACGTCGAGGCGGCCAAGAAGGCCGCCCGCGGGCTGCTGGACGCCCAGCCGGAGCAGACTCCTGCCACCTTCGTGGACGGCGCCATCGAGGTGCGCGGCCCCGGATGGCTGGATGGGGCACGTACCGTCGGCGACGCGCTGCAGGCGCTCTTCGGCCAACTCGGGGCGGACGGCTACCTGAGCGTCCAGGCCTATCTGGACCGCATCTCGCACGCTCCGCTGGCCGGAATCCGCGACCAGCTGGCCGCCACAACCGGTCGTCCGGTCACGTTCGGCTGGGGTCCCCGGTTCCTGCACTCCACCGGCCAGTTCCACAAGGGCGGCCCCGCCATCGGGGTGTTCTTGCAGATCACCGCGGCGGCCGCCGAAGATCTGGCCATCCCGGACCGTCCGTTCACCTTTGGTGAACTGATCCAGGCCCAGGCCGCCGGCGATGCGCAGGTGCTGGCCGAGCACGGCCGGCCCGTGCTGCGCCTGCATTTCACCGACCGGACGGCCGGCGTCGCCCAACTCGAATCCGTGGTGGCCGCCCTAGCGGTCCAGCACGCCGACATCCAAGGCAACTAATTCCCCATGCCCGATTTCGACGCGAGCAAGCATACGAATCCGCTCCGGGACAGCCGCGACCGGCGGCTGTCCCGGGTCGCAGGCCCGTCATCTCTGGTGATCTTCGGTGTGACCGGAGATCTGGCCCGCAAGAAGCTGATGCCGGCCGTCTACGACCTGGCCAACCGCGGGCTGCTGCCGCCCAGCTTTGCCCTGGTGGGCTTTGCCCGCCGGCAGTGGGAGGACGAGGATTTCGCCGCGGAGGTCAGGGAATCCGTGATGGCCTATTGCCGGACCCCGTTCAATGAGGATGTCTGGAACCAGCTGGCCGAGGGTATCCGCTTCGTCCAGGGCGAGTTCGACGACGACGCCGCCTTCGAGCGGCTGAAGCGGACGATCCACGAGCTCGACGTGGACCGCGGAACCCGGGGCAACCACGCCTTCTACCTCTCCATTCCGCCCAAGGCGTTCGAGCTGGTCTGCCGCCAGCTTTCCTCGCACGGACTGGCGCAGGCGCCGGAGAACAAATGGCGCCGGGTGGTCATCGAAAAGCCGTTCGGCAATGACCTGGAGTCCGCCCGGGCGCTGAACGAGATCGTCGAGTCCGTTTTTCCGCCGGACTCGGTGTTCCGCATTGACCATTATCTGGGCAAGGAGACGGTGCAGAATATTCTGGCGCTGCGCTTCGCCAACCAGCTCTTTGAACCGCTGTGGAACGCCAACTACGTTGACCACGTCCAGATCACCATGGCTGAGGACATCGGCACGGGCGGTCGGGCCGGCTATTACGACGGCGTCGGAGCCGCCCGGGACGTGATCCAGAACCACCTGCTCCAACTGCTGGCCCTGACGGCGATGGAGGAACCCATCTCCTTCAACGCCGAGGACCTGCGCGCCGAGAAGGAAAAGGTACTGGCTGCCGTCAAGCTTCCCGCGGACCTCTCCACGCATTCCGCCCGCGGCCAGTTCGCCGGCGGCTGGCAGGGCGGCGAGAAGGTGCTGGGCTACCTGGAGGAAGATGGCATCCCCAAGCACTCCACGACCGAAACCTATGCCGCCATCCGGCTGGACATCAACACCCGACGATGGAGCGGCGTCCCATTCTACCTGCGCACCGGCAAGCGCCTGGGGCGGCGGGTGACCGAGATCGCCGTCGTCTTCAAGCGTGCGCCCAACCTGCTCTTCACCGACCACAGCGAGGACGACTTCGGCCAGAACGCCGTCGTCATCAGAGTGCAGCCGGATGAGGGCGTCACGATCCGCTTCGGTTCCAAGGTCCCCGGCACCCAGATGGAGGTCCGGGACGTCACCATGGACTTCGGCTATGGGCACGCCTTCACCGAGTCCAGCCCGGAGGCCTACGAACGCCTGATCCTGGACGTGCTCCTGGGCGAGCCGCCGCTCTTCCCCCGGCACCAGGAGGTGGAGCTGTCCTGGAAGATCCTGGACCCGTTCGAGAAGTTCTGGGCCGGCCAAGGGGTGCAGCCGGAACCCTACCCGCCCGGCAGCTGGGGACCGGCCTCCGCCGATGAACTGCTCACCCGCGACGGAAGGACCTGGAGACGACCGTGATAGTCAACCTGCCCAGCACCACCACTTCCAAGGTTTCCAAGAAAATCATGTCCATGCGCGAACAGGGCGGCGTCGTCACCCTGGGGCGGGTGCTGACCCTGGTGGTCATTACCAAGGGCGGCTTTGAGGAAGAGGCCATCGAGGCCGCCAATCTGGCCAGCCGCGAGCACCCGTGCCGGATCATCGTCCTCGGGGAGGCCTCCCGCGAGAAGGAAACCCGTCTGGATGCCCAAATCCGCGTGGGTGGGGACGCCGGTGCCTCCGAGGTCATTGTGCTGCACGGCTACGGCGAGCTGGCCACGCAGAGCGAATCCCTGGTCTCGGCCCTGCTGCTGCCGGATGCCCCGATCGTCGCCTGGTGGCCGCACGGCATGCCTGAATCGGCGTCCGCCACCTCGATCGGGCGGATCGCGCACCGCCGGATCACGGATTCGGCCAACGAGCCGGATCCCCGCGCCGCGCTGGAGCACCTCAGCGCCACGTACGCCGCGGGTGACACGGACCTGGCCTGGACACGGCTGACCAACTGGCGCATCCAGCTGGCCGCCGTCCTGGACCAGCTGGACACGGAACCGGTCACGGCCCTGACGGTCGAGGGAGCCAGCGACTCCCCCAGCACGCTGCTTCTGGCCGCGTGGCTGCACCGTGCACTGCGGGCACCGATCACGGTGGTCGAGGACCCCGCCGGGACCGGCATCCGGCGCGTCGTGATGGAGCGCGCCAGCGGCAATGTCGAACTGCTCCGGCCCGGCACCATCGAGGCCACGCTTACCCAGCCGGGCCAGCCGCAGCAAAGGATTGCGCTCCCGCGCCGGTCCCTGCAGGATTGTTTGTCCGAGGAACTCCGCAGGCTGGATCCGGATGAGGTCTTCGGTGAAGTCATCACCGATGGGCTGAGCCGCCTGCTGGCCGAGAAAGAGGTAGCGTCCGTATGAGCCCAAATGTCCGGATCAACATCCACCCGTCCTTCGACGTACTTGCGGCCACCACCGCGGCACGGCTGATCACCAAGCTGCTGGACGTCCAAAACGAGCGCGGTGAAGCGACGGTGGTGCTGACCGGAGGGTCCGTGGGGATTGCCACTCTCCAGGCCGTGGTTGAGTCCCCCG
>JBBRKU010000279.1:0-4203 GCA_038231735.1 Actinomycetales bacterium
AGGACTTCAGCGGGCAGCGGCGCACCAGTAGCCGCCACTGCATGGCGGAAAGCTCCTGCGCCTCATCCACCACGATGTGCCCGAAGGCCCAGGTCCGGTCCATCACGGCCCGTTCCGCAGCGGTCTGCCGCTCCGCCTGCACGGTGTTGTGCTCGGCCAGATCCTCGGCGGAGAGCATGCCGTCGACGCCCGAATCCGCCATCGCCTGGTTCATGTTTTCGATGGCCCGCTCCGCGTTGGCCAGGTCCCGGCGGCGCTCGGCATCCCGGGCGGCCTGGTCCCGGCCGCCGCTGGCATCCTGCTCGCCCAGCAGCTCCGCGGCCTCGTCCAGCAGCGGCACGTCCGCCTCGGTCCACGGGGCGTCCGGGCTGCGCAGCAGCAGCTCCCGCTCCGCCGCGGTGAGCCGGGGAGCCGCCGCCTCCAACGCTGCGGGCTTGCTGAACAGCTCCGCCACCAGCCTTTCCGGCGTCATCGGCATCCAGGCGAGATTCAGCGCGATGCGGACGTCCCGGGACGACCGGACGTCCTCGGCCAGATACGCGCGGTCCGCGGTATTGCCGAATCCGGAGCTCTCAATGTGCTCGGTCAGGTCCTCCGTCAGCTCGCGCAACAGGATCTTCAAGAAGGTCAGGCGGGCTTCATTATGCGGCTTGCCGGTGGCGCGGGCCTTGTCCCGGGCCCGGCGGACCTGACGCTGCGTCAGCACCAGAGTGGTTCCCTCGACGCTGAGCTTGCGGTCCTCGGCGGGGATCCGCTGGCGGTTCGCGACGGCGTTGCGGATCACCTCCGCCAGGTACAGCCGGCCCTTGATCTCCGCCACCGCGGGATCTTCCTCCGCGGTGGCTTCGATGCCGGGCATCAGCCGGCCCACGCTGGCCATCACCACTCCCGTTTCGCCGAGGGAGGGCAGCACGCGCTCGATGTACTTCATGAACGACGACGACGGCCCCACCAGCAGCACGCCCGCGGATTTCAGCCGGTCCCGGTGGGTGTAGAGCAGGTAGGCCGCGCGGTGCAGCGCGACCGCCGTCTTGCCCGTACCGGGGCCACCCTGGACCACCAGTGCGCCAGCCAGCGGCGCGCGGATAATCCGGTCCTGCTCCGCCTGGATGGTGCCGACGATGTCAGACATGCGCCCGGTGCGCTTGGAGTTCAGGGCCGCCAGCAGCGCGCCCTCGCCCTGCAGTGTGCCGCCCTCGCTGAGCATGGACGGATCCAGCACATCGTCTTCGATGGCCCTGACGTTGCGCCGGTTCAGGATCAAATGGCGACGGCGGCGCACACCTTGCCGCTCGAAGGCCGTGGCCTGGTAGAAGGTGCCGGCCTCCGGCGCACGCCAGTCCACCATGAGCTGGCGCAGGTCATCGGTGGACAGGCCAATGCGGCCGATGTAGCGCTCCTCGCCCGAATCCAGGTCCAGCCGGCCGAAGACGAGCCTGTCGTCAACGGCGTTCAGCTGGGCCAGCCGGTCTTCATAGAGGGAGGCGAAAGCATCCCGCTCGGAACGGTTCTGGTGCGAGCCGGCGGAGGTGGTGCGCCGCACCTGCTCCAGCTGGCGCGTTTTCTCCTGGCGCAGTTCATCCAGACGGGCATAGAGCCCGGCAACGTAATCCCGTTCGTGGGCCAGTTCAACTTCAAGCATCGCGGCGATCCCTTCGCAAAGGCAGACCGTCCATTCTACAGCCATTTTGGTGAACGCCCGGTGAGACGGCTCGCATCCGGCGCCCGGGTGTGTTGGGGCCGCTTTTGTTCGGTGAGGGCCGGGCGCTCCTGGACTCCCTGCCTACACGCGGACCAGCGAGCGGATCCGGTGCCCGGTCAGAGTGGAGCGGCCGCGCAGCTCCGCCAGCTCAAGCACCACTCCGAAGCCGGCTACATGGACGCCGGCGCGTTCAAAGAGCCGTGCGGCGGCGGAGAGCGTTCCGCCGGTGGCCAGCACGTCGTCGAGGATCAGTACCCGACTGCCTTCCGGGACATCGTCCTTGTGCAGTTCCAGTGCCGCCCTGCCGTACTCCAGCGAGTAGTCCTCCCGGTAGACCTCGCGGGGCAGCTTGCCGGACTTGCGCACGGTGATGACGCCGGTTCCGGTGGCGTATGCAGCCGCCGCGGCCAGCAGGAAACCTCGCGCCTCGACGCCTGCAACGGCATCGAACTGGCCGGTGAAGGGATCCACCAGCGCGTCCACGACGGCGCGCAAGGCCGGTCCATCGGCGAAGACAGGTGTGAGGTCCTTGAAGCTGATGCCCGGCTTCGGATAGTCCGGCACCGTCGCGCAGAGACGGGAGATCATGGTCTCCACCGACTCACGGGATTTCCCCCGCGGTTGGTCGGTTTTTGACGAGGTCGGGTTGGGTTCGGCGGGATTCACCACTCCACCGTACCCGGTGCCCAGCTCGCGGCCGCTTGCCGAGCGTGCCAGCGTATGTACCCGCCGCCGCTCGAGAGGACCCTGTCTGTCCGCTTGAGCGCAGTCCGCTTGAGCGCGGCAAGGTCAGAGTCACCGACCGTTGGCGCCTCTGCCGTCCCGCTGCCTAGCCGGTACCGGTCTGGCGCACGGCCGGGCGCTTGCGTACGGACGCTGGCTTGTACCGGGACACGCTCGGGTCCCCCGCAATCCAGAACCGCCACGGATACGCATCGGAGCCGCCGGCGCCGCTGACGCCGACCCGGGGGCCACAGAGAACCTCCTCCGACGCCAGCGGTTCCGCCAGTTCAACGTCGAAGGCCCCGCTGCGGGCGGGCATACCGTTGTCCCCGCGTCCGATTCCCAGCACGGTGGCCAGCCGCGCCGGCCCCTGCGCCAGGTCCGCGTCTTTCCGGGACGCCGGACGGCGGCTGCGGGCCAGCTCGTGGCCCTCCACGACCTCGGCGGCCCGCAACAGCACGCCTGAGGAAGTTCCGGCCGGGGCGCAGACCAGGTTGGCACAAAAGTGCATGCCGTAGGTGAAATAAACGTAGAAATGGCCAGGCGCGCCGAACATGACCGAGTTCCGCGCCGTCTGGCCCCGGAAGCTGTGGGAGCCGGGGTCCGGCGATGCGGAATCCGCCGGACCCAGATAGGCCTCGACCTCGGTCAGCCGGACGGCCACGGTGCCGGTGTCGGTGCGGTGGCGCACAATGGCCCCCAATAACCGCGGGGCGACGAAGGTGGAAGGATGCTGAAGCAGTTCCAGCAGGTCAGGAACGGAGGCCATATAGGTACCGTAACAGCCCCTCCGGGAGCGCCCGATCGGGGTCTTTCAGGCTCCAGTGAAAAATGATTGCCATCGCACGAAATGACATGGAAATTTCTATATCAATTGGAGGTATCACGGTCAATTCCAGCGACATCAGCCGGCTGCACTGGAACAGCTCCGGGAGATCGGTCCCAACAGCCCCGGTACAGGTCGGAGCCCCACCTAGGAACGCGGACCGCCGCCGTCGAGCGTTCAGAAACTGAGCCCGACCGCCAGACCAGCCGCCGCCGCGCCGAGGGCCAAAACCATGGTGCCGACGGCATTGAGCAGCCCGGTGCCCGGGCGTCCGCTCTGGATCAGCCGCACCGTCTCCACGCTGGCAGTGCTGAAGGTGGTGTAACCGCCCAGGAACCCGGTCCCGGCTATGACCTGGACGTCCAGCGGCAGCCGGTGGACCAGCACCAGCCCGGCGAGCAGTCCCAGCACGAGCGATCCGGTGACGTTGATGACCAGGGTGCCCGCCGGCAGCGTCATCCTTGTCCTGGTCCGGACGGCGCCGTCCAGCACGAACCGTGATCCTGCGCCCAGACCACCGGCGAGCGCCAGCATCAGCACCACTGGCACGCTCATCGGTCCGCCTCCGCGGCCGCCCGGGCACCGTTCCTCCGGGCACCCTTCCTCTGGCCGCCGGTTTCCCCGGCAGCGGTTCCCCGGTGACCGGTTCCCTGGCCGCTGGTACGCCGGTGATGGATGCTGGCGGCCCAGATGCCAGCGGTACTGGCCAGCACGCCGCCCGCCAAGCTCAGCACGGCGTACAGCACGGCGCCGGTCAAGTGGTTGGTTGTTCCCAGGTGGACCGCCTCCGTGGCCAGCGTGCTGTAGGTGGTGAAGGCGCCCATGAAACCGGTTCCCGCGGCCAGCCGGATGGTTCGCCGCCGGCCCTCGTCCGGGCCGCGACGGATGAGCGCCTCCAGCAGGACGCCCAGCAGGAACGCCCCGGTCAGATTGATCGTCAGGGTTGGCAGCG
>JBBRKU010000280.1:0-4195 GCA_038231735.1 Actinomycetales bacterium
AGAAAAAGGCCCAGAACAGGTTGGTTTTGATGGTGGCGAGCGTCTTCCGGGACAGCTCTATGGCCGTAGCCACCTGGCCCAGATCGTTCCCCATCACGGTGAGGTCCGCGGCTTCAATGGCCACATCGGTCCCGGATCCCATGGCGATGCCCAGATCGGCCTGGGCCAGAGCCGCGGCGTCGTTAACGCCGTCGCCGGCCATGGCAACCGTGGCGCCGTGCTCCTGCAGCCGTGTGACGGCGTCGACCTTGCCCGCGGGCAGGACGTCCGCGAAGACGTCCTCCGCCGCGATGCCGACGGCGGCGGCCACCTGCGCGGCGACGGCGGCATTGTCGCCGGTGAGCAGGATCGGGCGCAGACCCAGTGCCTTGAGCCGGGCGATAGCGGCCGGCGAGGAGTCCTTGACGGTGTCCGCCAGGCTGATGATGCCCGCTACACGGCCGTTCACGGCCACCCAGATCGCGGTGGCGCCGGAGTTCTGCTCAGCACGAAGGGCCGCGCGGTGGGAATCGGTCAGCCCGATGCCGTTCTCGGCGAGCCAGCCGGCCCTTCCGGCCACCACACTGCGCCCGTCCACGGTTCCCCGCACCCCGCCGCCGGGGGCGGAATCGAAGTCCGCCACCGGGGCAATTCCGGAGCCGTCTTTGGCCGCTTGGGCTATGGCGTGCGCAATGGGGTGTTCGCTGGCAGCCTCGATGGACCCGGCCAGCCGGAGCACCTCCGCCTGGTCGATGGACCCGAGCGAAATAGTGCGGGTGACGGCGAGTTTGCCGTTGGTGACGGTTCCGGTCTTGTCCAGCACAATGGTGTCGACGGTGCGGGTGTCCTCCAGGACCTGCGGGCCTCTGATCAGGATGCCCAGCTGCGCGCCGCGGCCCGTTCCGGTGAGCAGTCCGACGGGGGTGGCCAGGCCCAGGGCGCAGGGGCAGGCGATGACCAGCACCGCGACGGCCGCCGTGAAGGCGCCCTGCACGTTGCCGGCGGTCAGCAGCCACAGGAGGAAGGTCAGCGCGGAGATTCCGATCACGATCGGCACGAAGACGGCACTGATCCGGTCCGCCAGGCGGGCGATCGGTGCCTTGCCGGACTGGGCCTGGCTGACCAGCCGGCCCATTTGCGCCAGGGTTGTTTCGCTGCCCACTCGGGTGGCTCTGACCAGCAGCCGGCCGGAGGTGTTGATGGTGGCGCCGGTGACCGTGTCATCCACCTCCACGTCCACGGGCACGGATTCACCCGTGATGAGGGAGGTGTCGATGGCGGAGCGGCCCTCGACGACGTAACCGTCGGTGGCGATTTTTTCACCGGGGCGGACGACGAAGACATCCCCGGCCACCAGCCGGTCCGCAGGAATCATCACTTCAGAGCCGTCGCGGAGCACGGTGGCGTCCTTGGCGCCCAGGCTGAGGAGCGCCTTAAGCGCATCGCCGGCCTTGGACTTGGCATTTGCCTCGAGGTAGCGGCCCAGCAGCAGGAACGTCGTAACGACGGCGGCGACCTCAAAGTAGAGCTCGGCGTGGCCGCCCATTCCGGGGTCCGCCGTCAGCAGTGGATCCGTGGCCAGCATGACGGCCGAATACACGTAGGCGGCGATTACACCCAGGGAAACCAGGGTGTCCATAGTGGAGGCCAGGTGTCGGGCGTTGATGGCCGCCGCCCGGTGGAAGGGCCATGCGGACCAGGTCACTACCGGCAGCGCCAAGATGCCGGCCACCCACCCCCAGTTGGGGAACTGCAGTGCCGGGAGCATGGAGACCAGGAACACCGGGATGCTTAGTGCGGCCGACAGGATGAGCCGTGGCCGCAGCTGGGCTGCCGTCCCGCCGTGCGACACATGGTCATTGACTGACGCGCCGGTGGCCGCAGATGGGCCATGCCCGTCGCGCGCGGCCTGGCCGTCGTCGTACCCACCCAAGACGTCGGCGCCTGCCCCCGGGACGGGTTTGAGCCGGGCCTTGTAGCCGGTGGCGTTGACGGTATCGACGATCTGCTGGTCGGTGATTCCGTCCGGGACCGTGACCTGCGCCGATTCCAGCGGCAGGTTCACGGAGGCCTGGACGCCGTCGAGCTTGCCGAGCTTCCGCTCCACCCGGCCCACACAGGACGCGCAGGTCATGCCTTCGATGTCGAGTTCGATTACGCGCGTCAGGGGTTGGTGCAGCAGTTCTTCGGTGCTCATCGGCTGGTCCTTTGCTGGCGGATGGTGGCTACGCCTCGTTCGCGACGACCAGATAGCCGGCTTCGGCCACGGCTTCGCCGATCTCCTCTGGGGAAATGGTCAGGTGTGAGGTGATGGTGGCGGTAGAGATACCGTCGGCGTTCAGGTCGATGGCGACGTCTTCGACGCCTTTCAGGGATTTGAGTTCTTCGGTAACCGCGGCTATGCAGTGGCCGCAGGTCATACCGGAAATGCTGACGGTGGTGTTCATGGTGCTTTTCCTGTTCTCTGGCGGTGGTGGTCTTGGGTAGTGTGCTCAGCGCAGCAGCCGGCCGATCGCGTCGGTGGCTTCCTTGACCTTTTCCTGGACCGCTGTGGGGTTGCCGGTTTTTTCGGACTCGTGTGCAGCCCCCACCACACAATGGGCAATGTGGTCCTCGACCAGGCCAAGGCTCACCGCATGCAGTGCCTTGTTGATGGCTGCCACCTGGGTCAGGATGTCGATGCAGTACTTATCCTCATCCACCATCCTGGCAATTCCGCGGACCTGACCCTCAATGCGCTTCAGCCGCCGCAGATAGGCGTCCTTGTCCGTGGTGTATCCATGGTTGATGTGTTCGTCGACGATCTCGCTCATCATGCTTCCTTCCCTTGACCTGATAGTAAACATATACCCCTAGGGGGTACCTGTCAAGTACCCCCTAGGGGTATGTATTCGCGTCAGACGGGCCGGCCGGAGATCCTACCTCCTCATTGCCAGGAGGACGTAGGATCACCTACAGTATTAGGGACGCCTGTCCCATCCAAGGACGGTTCAAACCCAGATTGTGAGTTTTAATGAGTCTTGCCCCCAGCCCAGAACTAACGGAGTGGACCTTGGGAATACTGACGCCGGGAGTCTGTTCGGTGACGCTTCGGGACGGCAGCGTGGACGACGTGGTTGCCACCGCCGCGGCAGCCGGCCTGACCGGCATCGAATGGGGAACGGACATCCACGTCCGCGATCTGGCCTCCGCTACCCACGCCCGGGAGGCGACGGCGGCTGCCGGACTGAAGGTCCTCTCCCTCGGTTCCTATTACCGCGCCGGCACCTTCGGTGACTTCGACGCCGTCGTCGGCCTCGCCGTCGAACTGGGCGCCCCGCGGATCCGCATCTGGGCCGGCAGCACCGCCTCAGCCGACGCGGATGACGCCGCCTGGAACGCGGTCGTCGAGGATACCCAGCGGATCGCCGCACTAGCCGCGGACCATAGCGTCACGCTCGCGTTCGAGTACCACGGCGGAACCCTCACTGACACTCCCGAGGCCACCGTGGAGCTGCTGGACCGCGTCGACAATCCGAACGTTGGCACCTACTGGCAGCCCGCGCCCGGCCTGACCGACCAGCAGACGCTGGCGTCGCTGCACACCGTGCTTGCGCGTGTGGTGGGCGTGCACTGCTTCTCCTGGTGGCCGTACACGGAGCGGATGCCGCTGACCGAGCGCAAGCAGCTCTGGCGGGCGGTCTCCGATGTGCTGCGCTGCGCCGGCCGGGACCTGGATGTGATGCTTGAATTCGTGGTCGACGACGATGCGGACAACGTGATCCGCGACGCCGCGTACCTTAACTACCTCGCCACGGGTGTGGCGCCGGCCTGAGGCCAACCAGCTTCGCAGGTGGAACGCGAAGTCGCGGGAAACCTGCCGGACCCCCGCAAGCTTGCGTGGGATCTGTCAGGTTTCCCGCGACTTCGCGTTCCGTACTCAGGCGTCTGCGGAGACTGTCGCCCGTGCCGTCCTTGGTTAGAGGCCGAGGTCGGCTTCGAAGGCGCCTTCTTCGAGGCGGGTCTTGAGGGTCTGCAGGAAGCGGCCGGCGTCCGCGCCGTCGACCAGGCGGTGGTCGTAGGTCAGCGAGAGGTACATCATCGAGCGGATGGCGATGGTGTCGTCGCCGCTGTCATCGGTGATGACGACCGGGCGTTTGAAGATGGCGCCGGTGCCCAGGATGCAGACCTGGGGCTTGTTGATGATCGGGGTGTCGAACAGGGCGCCGACGGAGCC
>JBBRKU010000281.1:0-4171 GCA_038231735.1 Actinomycetales bacterium
AGTCCGCCCTGCTCAAGTCCGCCCTGCTCAAGTCCGCCCTGCTCAAGTCCGCCCTGCTCAAGTCCGCCCTGCTCAAGTCCGCCCTGCTCAAGTCCGCCCTGCTTAAATCCATCGCGGTCAGCCTCGCCGTCGTCCTCCTCGCCGCCGGCTGCGCATCGATCCCCACCGACGGGCCGGTGGGTAAAAGCGATCCGCTGCCCGGCCAGAGCAACCCCGTCAACATCGACTTCCGCCAGAGCGCCCCGGTACCCGGCGCGTCGCCGTCGAGCATTATCGAGGGCTTCATCGCCGCCGGAACCGGCGTTGCGGACGACTTCCAGGTGGCGCGGCAATATCTGGCCAAGAGCCTGTCCGGGACCTGGAAGGCGGACCAGCGCACCCTGGTCTACAAGGACGCCTTCAAAGTGCTCCCCAACGGGACAGACTCGGACTTCAAGGTTGATTTCAACATCCAGTCCATTGTCGATGCCCAGGGCATCCTCACCCCGTCGCCCGCCGGCGCGGTCGAAACCATCAAATTCGGCCTGAAGAAGGAGGACGGCGAATGGCGGATCAGTTCCGTCCCGGACGGCATCATGCTGCAGGGGGCCAACTTTGACACCCTGTACAGTCCGTATTCGCTGTATTTCTACGACCCCACCTTCACCTATGGTGTGCCCGACGTGCGCTGGCTGGCCGGCAAGGCGACGACGACGGCCACCTCGCTGGTGCGGGCTCTGCTGAACGGACCGGCGCCGTACCTCAAGGGTGCCGTGGCCAGTGCCTTCCCGGACGGCATGCACCTGGTCAGGGATTCCGTTCCCGTCACCAACGGCGTGGCCCAGGTGGACCTGACGGAACAGCCGCTGATCGATGCCACCGTCAAGGCACGCCAGCAGATGCAGGCGCAGCTGATGGTCACCCTGCAGCGCAACCTGAACACCGTCACTTCCGTGACACTGCGGGCGGACACCCGTGAAGTGGACCTCGGCTCGCCGGACCAAAGCCAGCTGCCGGTGCTGAACAACCAGGTCCCGGACCGCCAGGTGGCGCTGTCCAAGGGGGAGCTGGTGCGCTACGACGGCGGCCAGGTGACACCGATCGACGGGCTTCCCTCCCTGGCCAAGTACGGTCCCACCCATCCCGCGCTCTCCTACGCGAAGAACCTGTACGCCTTCCTGAACGCCGACCACAGCAAGCTGTACACGGTGGTGCCAGGGCAAGCGGAACAAGCCGTGGCCGGCGGCGCCAGCCTGACCCCGCCGTCGTTCTCGCCGCAGGACTGGGTCTGGACCGCCACCGGGGATGGAAAAGGCACTGTGCTGGCCGTCCACCCGGACGCCGGCAAACCCGGACAACCGGTGCCAGCGGTATCGCTGAATGTGCAGTGGCTTCTCGGGCGCACGGTGACGTCCTTCCGGGTCTCCCGTGACGGCAGCCGGGCCCTGGTGGTCTCCGAGCAGAACGGCGTCAGCACCGTGCAGATCACCGGCATCCTGCGCACCGGCGACGTGCCCAAGGACCTGACAGCGCCTATCACGTTGGTGAACTCGGTCAATGCCACCATCGGCGTCTGGGTCAACGAGACCAGCGTTGCGGTGATGCAGCCCTCCGCGGCGGACCAGGTGGTGGTGGAAATCCTGGACCTGAAGGCCGATGCCCAGCAGCTGGCACCGCTGGCCGGCATGGTGGGGCTGAGCGGCGGCAACGGCGCGCTGGACCTCTATGGCCAGACCAGCAAGGGCCTCTATGTGCGCGTCGGCAACGGCTGGACCCTGCAGGGCAAGGATATTACCGACGCCTCGTTCGCCGGGTGACCCACCCGTCCTCCACGACGGTGCGGCTGATGCCCGTTCCTCACATACGACGACGGCCCGGTTGCCTTCCGCCGTGCCGTGGCGCGACGCTTGACCATGGCTCCAGAATCCCAGTCCTCCGCCGCCAACCTCCACCCGGCCGGTAACGCGGCACACCGGGGACGCGCAGGCCCGTGGTGGGTGCGCTGCTGGCTGCTGATTGAGGATGCCTTCCGCGACTTCGGCGCGCTGGTTTTTCCCTTTGACTGCATTGTCTGCGGGGCCGAAGACACCTCGCTGTGCCGGACCTGCGCCGTGGCCCTGCGCGCGGCCGCGCGGGCACCGTTCCGGGCGGAGGGAGCGGCTCCGGCGCTGATGGATGTGGATGGTACGGTCCTGCTGCCGGTCGTGGCCGCTGGCGTTTACCGGGATGAGCTGGCGCGGGCCATGCTCGCATTCAAAAACCACGGCCGGACGGATCTGACCGGCCAACTGGCCGGCTGCCTCGCGGCTGCCCTTGACGCTGCCCTCGGCCAGGGGGCTCACGCGGAGGTCCCGCATCCGGCGGCGCGGTCGCCCGGGATGCGGGGCCGGGAAGCCACGCCGCCGCGGGGCGCCGGGCCAAGGGCTGCGGATCCTTGTCCGGCCCCGCAGCTGCCTGCGCGGCGGGGAAGCGTGTGGATCGTTCCCGTCCCGACCAGCGGGAAAGGGTTCCGCAGACGCGGGTACGACCCGGTGCGCTTGCTGCTGCTCACCCTGGACCGGCGCTCGGCCCTGCCGTCGGGAACCGAAATCCGGCCGGTGCTGAGACTGAGGTTCAAGGCTCCGTGGCGGCGGAACAGCCAGAAGGGGCTGGGACGCTCGGCCAGGCGGGCGAACGTGCGCAACAGCATGTATGTGCCGGAATCCCGGGCGAGTATGTGCGGCCGCCACGTTGTCATCGTCGACGATGTGCTCACGACCGGTGCCACGGCGGCCGAGGCAGCCAGGGCGCTCCGACACGCCGGAGCGCTGGTGTGCGGGGCCGTTGTCGTGGCCGCCGCGCGGTCTCCGGAGCAGCAGGAGAGCGGTCCAGCGAGGGGTCCGAGCCCCGGTTCAGCAGTCCCCGGCGGACTCCCAGAAAAAAGATTGGACTTAAAGATGAATATCAGATGGCGTTGAACTAACGTGAGTTAACGGGTACCTCCCCGGAGGTCTACCACCCGTCGGCGGTCAGGTTCTGACTGAACACCATAGCCGACCGCCGTGTCACCGAAGTTTTGGAGGGCACCATGGAGTTCTTGATCAGCGGCCGGAATCTCACCGTTTCGGACCGCTTCCGCGAATATGCCGGCGAGAAGATGTCAAAAATCGAGCAGCTTGGCGACAAGGTCCAGAGAATCGATGCCAAGGTCTCAAAGCAGACCAATGCGCGTGCCGCAGAGGCCCAGCTCACCGTCGAACTGACGGTTCAGGGCCGTGGCCGGGTGATCCGTGCAGAGGCATCCGCAGGGGACAAGTTCGCGGCTTTCGATGTGGCCTACAACAAGCTCCTGGAGAGACTCCGCAGAGTGAAGGACCGTAAAAAGGTGCATCATGGGCGGCACACTCCCAAGGCAGTGAGCGACGCAACCTCAAGCTTGGAGGTGGTCAGCACCAGCCGGCCCATCTACGCCCAGGAACCCGAGGATTCCCAGTCAGTAGCAACCGCGCAGGAACGTTCACCCTACGAGATTGACAACGACATCCCCGCCGGGGATTCTCCGGTCCTGATCCGCCGCAAGGTATTCCCGGCCGCGTCCCTGAGCCTGGATGACGCCGTGGACAACATGGAAATGGTGGGGCACGATTTCTACCTGTTCATCGATTCCACCTCCGGTGCACCATCGGTGGCGTACCGGCGTCGCGGCTGGACCTATGGTGTGATTTCATTGGATGCCGACTGCGCGGATATTGATTCAGCGCCGGCGGACCAGATCATCGCGTACCGATCGGAGGACCACGCGTCCACCGCATAAGACCAGGAGGCTTCCATGGGTGCAGAGCTGAGCCTGTCGCAGGCACGGCGGATCGCCCTGGCGGCCCAAGGACTGGCTAAGGAACGGCCCACCGGCCCCGTCACGGCGCGGGCGGTGGGCCGCACCTTTGAGCAGCTCCAGCTGGTCCAGATTGACTCGGTCAACGTGCTGGCGCGGAGCCACTTCCTGCCCTTCTATTCGCGGCTGGGCGACTATGACCGCTCGATTCTGGCTCGGCTTTCCGGGAATAGTCCGCGGAAAATGATGGAGTACTGGGCGCATGAGGCCAGCTTCATCCGGCCCGTGCATTTTGAAGACCTGCGGCTGTGGCAGAACAGGAGGTGGGTGGGCGCCCACGGAATGCCCTCCGAACTCAGGCGGTCGCTGGAATCCCGGATC
>JBBRKU010000282.1:0-4170 GCA_038231735.1 Actinomycetales bacterium
ATCTTTGCGCTCACCCGGCAGGGATTCGAGTTCTTCGAAATGCAGTTCGGCAGGCCGTATCCGTTCGCCAAATACGACCAGCTCTTTGTGCCGGAATTCAACGCCGGGGCCATGGAAAACGCGGGCGCCGTGACCTTCCTGGAGTCCTATGTTTTCCGCTCCAAGGTCACCGACGCCACGGTGGAACGGCGCGCCATCACCATCCTGCACGAGCTGGCGCACATGTGGTTCGGCGATCTGGTGACGATGCGCTGGTGGAACGACCTGTGGCTCAACGAGTCCTTCGCCGAATTCATGTCCGCCCTGGCTGCCGCTGAAAACACGCAGTACAAGCAGGCCTGGACCACCTTTGCGATGATGGAGAAGTCCTGGGCCTACCGGCAGGACCAGCTGCCCAGCACGCACCCGATCGTGGCCGAGATCCGCGATCTGGAGGATGTGCTGGTCAACTTTGACGGCATCACTTACGCCAAGGGTGCCTCCGTGCTGCGCCAGCTGGTCGCTTGGGTGGGCCAGGAGGAATTCATGGCCGGCGTCCGCGCCTACTTCGCCAGGCACGCCTGGGGTAACACGGAGCTGGCCGACCTGCTGGGCGAGCTGGAGGTTTCCAGCGGCCGCGACCTGAAGGAGTGGTCCGCGCTCTGGCTCGAGACGGCCGGAGTCAACACGCTGCGGCCGGAAATTTCGGTGGACGACGACGGCGCCATCACCTCCTTCGCGGTCCTCCAGTCCGCTGTCCCGGACTACCCGACCATCCGCCCGCACCGGGCGGCCATCGGCTTCTACGATTTCGCCGCAGGTGACGGGAAGGTCGGGAAACTTGTCCGCAACCACCGCGTCGAGCTGGACGTGGACGGCGAACGCACCGATGTTGCCGAGCTGGTGGGCCTCAAGCGGCCGGCCCTGGTGGTGCTCAACGACGATGACCTGGCCTATGCCAAGGTCCGGATGGATGACGTCTCGCTGGCCACCGCCAAGGCGCACCTGAAGGACATTGCCGAGTCCCTCCCCCGCACGCTGGTCTGGGCCTCCGCCTGGGACGCCGCGCGCGACGGCGAAACCCCGGCCCGCGGGTATGTGGACCTGGTGCTGGCCAATATCGGCTCGGAAAGCGACTCCTCGGTCGTCACCGTGCTGCTGCGCCAGCTCAACACCACGCTGGCACTTTATGTGGCCCCGGAGCACCAGGAAGCGGTTTTTGTCCGCACCGGTGACACGCTCTGGGCGCTCAGCCAGCAGACGGTGGCCGGCTCCGACTCGCAGCTGCAGTTCGTCAAGGCGTTCGCCGCGCTGGCCCGCACCGCATCCCAGCTGGACACCATCGCCGGCCTGCTGGCCGGGACATCCACCCTGGATGGCCTGACCCTGGATCAGGACCTGCGCTGGGAACTGCTGACCTCGCTGGTGACCGGCGGCCGCTTCGGCCAGGCCGACATCGACGCCGAGCTGGTGCGCGACAACACCCAGACCGGCCAGCTCGCCGCGGCGGGCGCCAAGGCAGCCATCCCGACGCCCGAGGCCAAAGCGGCCGTCTGGGACGCCGTCGTCGTCACCGGGGAGATGCCCAACGCCGCCCAGCGCGCCGCGATCACCGGCTTCACCCGCGTGCTCGACACCGCCCTGCTGGCACCGTTCGTAGACAAGTATTTCGGCTCCATCCGCAAGGTCTGGGCCACCAAATCGCACGAGATCAGCTCGACGATTGTCACCGGCCTGTACCCGGCGCTGCTGGTTTCACAGGCCACTCTTGACGCCACCGATGCCTTCCTGGCCGAGCTGGGCGGCGAAACGCCGGCACTTCGGCGGCTGGTGCTCGAAAGCCGGGACGGCATCGTCCGCGCCCTCAAAGCCCAGGCCGCGGACAAGTAGCCCCTCCCGGTTGAGAGGACACTTGGCGCCCATGTTGCCGCGCAGGATGGGCGCCAAGTGTCCACTCAACCGGGGTGCAGGCGGCATGCCCGGTGATCGCGTTTAATGGAGCCATGGCCCACAACGAGCACTCCTACGACGTCATTGTTTCCTGGACCGGCAACCGCGGCACCGGCACCTCCGGTTACCGCGACTACGGCCGCGACCACGAGGTCACGGCCACCGGTCTGCCTACGCTGCTCGGCTCGGCGGACCCGACGTTCCACGGCGACCGCGACCGGTGGAACCCGGAGCAGTTGCTGCTGACCGCGCTGGCACAGTGCCATATGCTCTCCTACCTGCACGTCGCGGTCAACAACGGGATCACGGTGGTCTGCTACAGGGACACGGCCACCGGCACGCTGGTCCTGAATCCGGACGGCAGCGGCCAGTTCACCTCAGTCACGCTGAAGCCGCAGCTGGTCATTACCGATCCGGCGCAGCTGGAGCTCGCTACCACACTGCATCACGAAGCGTCGCTGAAATGCTTCATCGCCCGCAGTGTGAACTTCCCGGTCATCCACGAGCCCATCGTCTCGTCCTAGACGAACCGCGCTATCGGTGGTCGACCAAGGCCGGCCACGGCCGCGTGGAGACCACCTCCCACAGATCAACGGACCCGGCTAAGGATGGCTTTCCCAGGCCTGGATCAGCTCGCGCTCCCGGCTCGCGCTCAGCCCCGCGCGGCGCTCCCGACTCAGGCCGCGCCCGCGTTCGTCCGCCAGCGTGTCGCCCAGCGACTCGTCGAAGGGCCGCCGGTTCAGGCCCAGCTGGCTGGCCGCATCCGCCCTGCGGGTGGCAAAGCCCTCCATCCCCTCCGGCAGCCACAGCGGCAGCGAGTCCTTCCCCGCCCAGTACTCCACGCCGGATTCCGCCAGCCATTGCGGGTCCGCAATGTAGATGTGCCCCGCATATCCGCCGGCGTCGATGGCCGCGCCCAGCACCGCATTGAAACCCACGGTGTGCCCGACAGCGTTGAACGACCCGGCAATCCGTTTTTCCGCAGCGTCCAACAGCCAGGCCGCCAGATCCCGCACATCGATCACCTGCGTCAGCGCATCGGGCAGATCAGGCACCAGCACCGGATCGTTGTCTCGGGCAAAGCGGGCGGGCCAATAGCCGAACCGGTCGCTGGCGTCGCCCGGCCCCACGATCAGTCCCGGGCGGCTGATGTGCAGCCTGGGCCCGACGGCGTCGGCGGACAGACGCTCGCAGCTGACCTTTGCCTCGCCGTAGAAATCCGCCGCATCCGCTCCCGCTTCAAGCTCCGGCAGCAGTGCCGCAGACTCATCCGCGTTCGGCTGGGCATGGTCTGCGTACACCGAGCAGCTGGAGACGTAGGTCCAATGTCCTGCGCGCCCCGCCAGCACAGCGAGAGCATCGCTGACCTGGCCAGGATCCCAGGAGACCTCCACCACTTCGTCCCAGTCGCCGTCGAGCCTCTGATACGCCTCGGCGCCCAGCGCCCGGTCCGCCTGCACGAACGCCGCCCCCTCCGGCGGGAGCGCCGCCGTTCCGCGGGCCAACGCGGTGACGTCGTGTCCCCGGGCCAGCGCCTGCCGGGCGATTTCAGCCGAGAGGAATACGGTTCCGCCGAGAACGAGGATGCGCATACGCCCAGCCTACGGCGCTAGGGTTAACGCGGATAGCTATTGATTCGCCGCAACTGGAAGGTACGTTTTTTGTGAAGTGGAATTGGGATGAGGCATGGACGCAGCTGGCATTGGCCGGATGGGAAGTGCTGATTGGTCTGATCATCTGGGCCGCATTGCGCTTTGTTATTTCGCGCATTGTGCGTCGGGTGGCCAGTGGCAGCACCATTCTCAACCGGCGCGGGCTGAAGTGGGCCCATCCGGTGCTGCGCCAGCTGGACAGCCAGCGCCGCGTACAGCGGGCGGAGACCATCGGCTCGCTGCTGAACTCCGTGGTGAGCCTGGTGGTGGTGGTCATCGTCGCCATCTACGTGCTGCAGACCCTCGGGGTCAATGTGGCGCCGCTGCTGACCAGCGTGGGGATTCTCGGTATCGCGATCGGCTTTGGCTCGCAGCAGCTGATTCGCGACTTCCTGGCCGGCATCTTCATCACCATCGAAGACCAGTACGGCATCGGCGACGTGATTGAGACCAGCGAGGTGGTGGGCGTGGTGGAATCCGTGGGCCTTCGCATCACGCGGGTCCGGGCGGAGGACGGGGCCATCTGGTACCTGCGCAACGGCGAAATCCTGCGGGTGGGGAACCGCTCGCAGGGCAACTACGTTGCCCC
>JBBRKU010000283.1:0-4144 GCA_038231735.1 Actinomycetales bacterium
CCATTGAGGACGCCGTGGATGCCGTCGGCCAGCCAGCCGGTCAGACCCCACCATTCAAAGGTGGCTATTCCCACCGCAAGGACGGTGAACAGCAGACCGCTTCCGTCACGCCGGTCCGTCGCCGGCATCGAGCTGACGTCCTGGCCCATCCGGCGCACGGCGCTACCAACCAAATGGCCAATGCCCTGCCAGAATCCGCCCACGACGCGTACCGGCCAGGACGGCCGTGGTTCCGGCTCGACGTAGGTCTGTTTCGTGCGCGCCAGCGTTGTTCGCGTGCCGGGCTTCGAGGAGCGCGGGGAAGCGCTGCCCTGACGGCTGGCGGACGCGCGGGCGGGGGAAGTTCGTGTCGCCATACCCGCTACGATACCTGTGAATTGGCTGGATCCCGGGGATTTCCGGTGACGGGTCGCTGACCCCTTAGGCCTCGAGCACCACCGGGATGATCATCGGCTTGCGGCGCAGCTTGCGGTTCACCCAGGTACCGACCACACGGCGCACCACCTGCTGCAGCTGGAACGCGGTATGGTCCGTGCTGGACATCACGGCCTGTTCCAGGGCCTCCTCGATTTTCGGCTTGATGTCATCGAAAACCGAATCATCCTCGGCAACGCCGCGCGCGTGGATTTCAGGACCGGAGACAATTTTGCCGGTGGTGCGGTTGACCACAGTGATGATGGAGATAAAGCCCTCGTCGCCCAGGATCCGGCGGTCCTTCAGGTCCGCGTCCGTGATCTCACCGACGCTGGAGCCATCCACATAGACGAAGCCACATTCCACCTGGCCCACAATCCTGGCCTGTCCGTTGTACAGATCGATGACGCTTCCGTCGTCCGTCAGCAGGACATTTTCGGCCGGAACACCGGAGGCCTGGGCCAGCTTGCCGTTGGCGATCAGGTGCCGGGTTTCGCCGTGCACCGGCATGACGTTCCTGGGCTTGATGATGTTGTAGCAATAAAGCAGCTCGCCGGCCGCGGCGTGGCCGGACACGTGCACCTTGGCGGTGCCCTTGTGGACCACCTCCGCGCCCAGCTTCAGCAGCCCGTTGATCACCCGGAAGACGGCGTTTTCATTGCCCGGGATCAGCGAGGAGGCAAGGATCACGGTATCGCCGGCGCCCACCGTGATGCGGTGGTCCCCGGTGGCCATCCGGGACAGCGCCGCCATCGGCTCGCCCTGGGATCCGGTGGACATCAGCACCACCCGGTTGTCCGGCAGGTTGTCGATGTTCTTCAGGTCAACCAGGACGTCGGCCGGGACCTGCAGGTAGCCCAGTTTGGCGGCGATGCCCATGTTGCGTACCATCGAGCGGCCCACGAAGGCCACCTTGCGGCCATGCTGGACGGCGGCATCGAGGACCTGCTGGACGCGGTGCACGTGCGAGGAGAAACTGGCCACAATGATGCGCTTTTCGGCCTGGCCGAAGAGCCGGTCCAGGGTGGGCCCGATCTCGCGCTCGCCGGTCGTGAAGCCGGGCACGTCCGCGTTGGTGGAATCCACCAGGAACAGATCCACGCCCTCTTCACCCAGCCGGGCAAAGTGCCGCAGGTCGGTGATCCGGCCATCCAGGGGCAGCTGGTCCATCTTGAAGTCGCCGGTGTGCAGCACATTGCCGCCGGCGGTGCGGATGAAGACAGCCAGGGCATCCGGGATGGAGTGGTTCACCGCCACGAACTCGCATTCGAACGGACCGAATCGCTCCACCTGGCCCTCGGTCACGGTCAGCGACCAAGGCTTGATCCGGTGTTCCTGCAGCTTGGCCTCGATCAGGGCCAGCGTCAGCTGCGACCCAACCAGGGGAATGTCGTTGCGCAGCCGCAGCAGATACGGCACCGCGCCGATGTGGTCCTCGTGGCCGTGGGTCAGCACGACGGCGACGACGTCGTCGAGCCTGTTCTCGATGTAGGAGAAGTCCGGCAGGATCAGGTCAACGCCCGGCTGGGTCTCCTCCGGAAAGAGCACCCCGCAGTCCACGATCAGCAGCTTGCCGCCGATTTCGAAGACCGTCATGTTGCGTCCGATTTCACCGACTCCCCCCAACGGCACAATCCGGAGCGTGTCTGCTTTGAGCTGCGGTGGTGTGCGCAGCCCGGGGAGGGTCGTTTGGGTCATGGTTGGAAATCCATTCCAGCTTCCGCAAGGTCAGCTCTGATGAGGGCGATCTCGGCCTCGCCCGGTTCCACCAGGGGAAGCCGGACCACCGAATTGGACAGGATCCCCTGCCACTTAAGAATCAGTTTGGCCGAGACCGCACCCTGGATGTGGGTCATCACGGCACGGACCAGCGGGTCCAGTTCAAAATGGATCTTCCGTGCGGTGGCAAAATCGCCGACCAGGGCGGCATCGATCAGGGCACGGAACTGCTTGGTGGCCACGTGCGCGGAGACGCTGACCAGGCCGACGGCGCCGGCGGCCATCCACGGCAGGGTCAGTCCGTCGTCGCCCGCGTACACGTCCAGGTCGGTGTTGGCCATCACTCGCGTGGTGGCGGCGAAGTCCGCCTTGGCGTCCTTGAGTGCGCGGATGCGCGGGTGGTCCGCCAGCCGGATCAGCGTCTCCGGGGCAATCGCGATGCCCGCGCGGCCGGGGATGTCATAGATCATCACCGGCAGGTCGGTGGAGTCCGCAATCGCCTCGATGTGCGCCTGCACGCCGGCCTGGCTGGGCTTGTTGTAATACGGCGTCACGGCCAGCAGCCCGTCAACGCCGGCCTTTTCGGCCCGCTTGGACATCTCGACCGAGTGCGAGGTGTGGTTGCTCCCCGAGCCGGCAATGACTTTCGCTCGTCCGCCCACCACCTCGACGACGGCGCGGAACAGGTCCTCTTTCTCGTCGTCTTCGAGCGTGGAGGTCTCACCCGTGGTGCCGGAGATGACCAGGCCGTCGCACCCGTCGTCGACCAGCTTGTTGGCCAGCTTCGCGGTCTGCTCAAAGTCCACGGCACCATCGGCGGTGAAGGGAGTGACCATCGCGGTCACCAGCGTCCCAAAGGGGTAATTGCGAATATCAGACTCAGCCATGGATAAAACGTTACCCGCTCGCGCTGGAATTGGGGCAACGGCGGAAAGGCGGTGGTGGCCAGCATCACAATGTGACGGCAGGCACCAGCTAACCCTCGCATAACCCCTCGCAGTAATGTCCCGGTAACGGGACGGTCCTACACTGTCACCGTGGACACCACCCCGCACCCGGTTTCACCCCCAACAACGCAGGCGCAGCGACCGGCTGGCTCCTTGCAGACCGGAGCATTTCCGGCCGGCGGCAGCACGCCGGCGGAGCTGCTGCGCCGGCTCGCCACCTGGATCGGGATCACGGTGGCCGCGGTGGTGGGCTCGAGCGCGGCGGCTGCCCTGCTTTTCCGAGTGCAGGGCGGGATCGCCCGTCGTGCCGTCGGTAAGCCCCTGGGCGACGACGCGCCGTCGGCGGACAGGACCTACCACCGGAAACTGGGCAATCCGATCCGGCTGCTGGTGGCCGGGGACTCCATCGCCGCGGGGCTGGGAGCCACCAAACCGAAGCACACGTTGGGGGCCAGGCTGGCGAGGGGCCTGGCCGCGGAGCGTCAACGTTCGGTCCAGCTGCGCACCTGCGCCGTCGTCGGCAGCGAGTCCTCCATGCTCGCTGCCCAGCTGGATTCCCTGCCGTTGGGTTACAAGCCGGATGTCGCCGTGATAGTGGTGGGCGGCAACGACGTCATGCACCGGGTCCGCACCGCGCAGGCGGCAGCCGCTCTGGTCGCGGCCGTCCGACGGCTGCGCGCCCTGGGTGCCGAAGTCGTCGTTGGCACCTGCCCGGATCTGGGCGGATTGCCGGTCGTCCCCCAGCCGCTGCGCAGTCTGGGCCGGCGTGCCTCTCGCCGGCTGGCCACGGCTCAGACCCGGGCCGTCCTGGCCGCCGGTGGCTATCCCGTTTCCCTGGTCCGGGCGCTGGGCCCTATGTACCTGGACCGGCCGGACGACATGTTTGCCGAGGACCGCTTCCACCCGTCCAGCCTGGGTTACCGGCGCGCGGCGAAGGCGCTGCTTCCCAGCGTGCTGGCCGCCGCCGGAGCCGCGGCGCAGGGAGCGCTGTAGCGGGACCTGGACCTCGACGGGAGGCCCAGCGGGTTCACATCGTCATTGCCTCGATCGAGAAGATCGTGCCG
>JBBRKU010000284.1:0-4142 GCA_038231735.1 Actinomycetales bacterium
CGGACGTTACGAACCACACCGGGCGCGTGATCGACCTCTGGGTGAACGCCTGGATTGCCTGCCTGATTGTCGGCATCATCACCTGGGGGCTGATGCTGTGGAGCATCATCGTCTACCGGCGCCGGAAGAACACGACGGCTTTCCCCCGGCAGATCAGCTACAACCTTCCGCTGGAAGTGTTCTATGTTGTGGTCCCGCTGTTCATGGTCATGGTCTTTTTCTACTTCACCGACCGCGACCAGCAGTCGATTACGGCCCGGGACCCAAATCCGCAGGTGAAGATCGACGTCGAGGGCAAGCAGTGGGCCTGGGACTTCAACTACGTGGCCGGCAACGATATTTCCAATGCTGTGTTTGAGGGGGGCGTCCAGGCGCACCTGAACGGGAGCCCGATCGACAAGACCAAGCTGCCTACGCTTTACCTGCCGGTCAACAAGACAGTCGAGCTCCAGCTCAACTCCCGCGATGTCATCCACTCCTTCTGGGTTCCGGCATTCCTGCAGAAACTGGATGTCATCCCCGGCAAGACGAACTACATGACGTTCACGCCGACGGCGATCGGTGAGTATGACGGCAAGTGCGCGGAATTGTGCGGCGAGTACCACTCGGAGATGCTCTTCAACGTCAAGGTCGTCAGCGACAGCGACTTCCAGGCCCATCTGGCCAGCCTGCAACAGGCTGGCTTCACCGGCACCCTGGACTCCAAGTACGACCGCAATCCGAATCAGATCGAGAAGTAAGGGGAGACGGACAAGTGTCGACATACGATTATTCCGTCACCGAAGCCACCTCCGTGGCTCCGCGCGTCGTGCCGGTCTCCAAGGGACGCATCGTCGTCAACTGGCTTACCTCCACTGACCACAAGACCATCGGGTACATGTACCTGATTGCTTCGTTCATTTTCTTCTGCCTGGGCGGCGTCATGGCGCTGCTGATCCGGGCGGAGCTGTTTGAGCCCGGCATGCAGATCCTGCAGACCAAGGAGCAGTACAACCAGCTGTTCACTATGCACGGCACGGTGATGCTGCTGATGTTCGCCACACCGCTCTTTGCGGGGTTTGCCAACGTGATCATGCCGTTGCAGATCGGCGCTCCGGACGTTGCCTTCCCGCGACTGAATGCCCTGGCCTTCTGGTTCTTCCTCTTCGGCAGCACCATCGCCGTGTCGGGTTTCATCACCCCGCAGGGAGCCGCCTCCTTCGGCTGGTTCGCCTATGCGCCGCTGTCCAACACCACGTTCACTCCGGGCGTGGGTGGTGACCTCTGGGTCTTCGGCCTGGCGCTCTCCGGGTTCGGCACGATTCTGGGCTCGGTCAACTTCATCACCACCATCATCTGCATGCGCGCTCCCGGCATGACGATGTGGCGGATGCCGATCTTCACCTGGAACACGCTGATCACCGCCATCCTGGTCATGATGGCCTTCCCGCCGCTGGCTGCGGCCCTGTTTGCCCTTGGTGCGGACAGACGGTTCGGGGCGCACATCTTTGACCCGGCAAACGGCGGCGCGGTGCTTTGGCAGCACCTGTTCTGGTTCTTCGGCCACCCCGAGGTGTACATCATCGCGCTGCCGTTCTTCGGCATCGTCTCGGAGATCTTCCCGGTCTTTAGCCGAAAACCGATCTTCGGCTACAAGGGTCTGGTCTATGCGACCATCTCGATTGCCGCGCTGTCCGTTACCGTGTGGGCCCACCACATGTACGTCACGGGATCGGTCCTGCTGCCGTTCTTCTCCTTTATGACGATGCTGATCGCGGTGCCTACCGGTGTGAAGTTCTTCAACTGGATAGGCACCCTGTGGCGCGGTTCGCTGACGTTCGAGACGCCGATGCTGTGGAGCCTCGGCTTCCTGGTGACGTTCCTCTTCGGCGGCCTGACCGGCATCATCCTGGCCTCACCGCCACTGGACTTCCACGTCTCCGACACCTACTTCGTGGTGGCGCACTTCCACTACGTGGTCTTTGGCACCGTGGTCTTCGCGATGTTCGCCGGATTCTACTTCTGGTGGCCCAAGTGGACCGGCAAGATGCTCAACGAGCGCCTGGGCAAGATCCACTTCTGGATGCTGTTCATGGGCTTCCACGGCACCTTCCTGATCCAGCACTGGCTGGGTGTGCTGGGCATGCCGCGCCGCTATGCGGACTACCTGCCCGAGGACGGCTTCACCTGGATGAACCAGTTCTCCACGATCTCCTCGTTCGTCCTTGGTGCGTCGATGATTCCGTTCTTCTGGAACGTCTACATCACCTGGCGCAGCAAGAAGCGCGTGGAAGTGGATGATCCGTGGGGCTTCGGCGCCTCGCTCGAGTGGGCCACCTCCTGCCCGCCGCCGCGGCACAACTTCACCTCGCTGCCGCGCATCCGCTCGGAGCGTCCGGCGCTGGACCTGCACCACCCGGAACTGGCCAGCTTCCAAACATCATCCACACCGGTCGCGGCCGCGCTCGGTGCCGCAGAGCGAGGGGAACGTCCATAATGAAGGTCGAAAGCTTCCTATTCGGCGGCCTGTGCGTTTTCTTCCTGATCGTTGCCATCGTCTATGGTGCCGTGACCGGCTACCACGAGTGGGTGGGTGCGCTGGCGCTCCTGCTGGTGGCGGGCCTGGCGGGCATGATCGGATTCTACCTCTACTACACCGGCAAGCGCGTGGGATCCCGGCCTGAGGACCGGCGCGAGGCGGAGATCCATGAGGGTGCCGGCGAACAGGGTCACTTCAGCCCATGGAGCTGGTGGCCGCTGGTGCTGGGCGTCGCCTGCGCCGTCGGATTCCTTGGCGTTGCCGTAGACTGGTGGATTCTCTTCATCGGCGCCGGCCTTGCCGCGGTGGCGCTGGTCGGATGGGTCTTCGAGTACAGCCGCGGAGACCACGCACACTAGCACACCGGTTCCTGAACGCAGATGCGGGCGCCGCCTTCGGGTGGGGCCCGCTTCTGCGTCTTCTGCGTCTCCTGCGCCGCCCTTAGCCCTCTTCCGGGGCGCCGGCCAGGTCAGTGGCCAGCAGCGCCGCCAGCAGCTCCAGGGTTGCCTCCACGGGACCAGCATCCTTGCCCGTGCCGGCCACGCTCACTTCCACCTCGCAGCCGCAGTTGAAATCCGCTGTCATGACCTCCAGCAGGGACCGGGCGTCAACGGCCGGTTCTCCCGGCCTGGCCAGGGTGATGGGCAGGCCGGTACGCGCGACGGCGCGGACAAAGACCGCGGCCGGCCGGGCGTGCAGGCCGACGGCGGCAGCGACGGTGGCTTTCCGGGTCAACATGAAAAACTCCTCAGGGAACGGATGGTGCAGTAGAAACTCTAGCCGCCCTCTAGGCTGAGATCAGACATTTGATTGGAAAGGGTGCAGGTGGCACAACCGGCAGACAAAATCCCCGGCGGAATCGATAGGGCGGCCCGAACGGCGCTGCATGTTCAGCTGCGCGAACTGCTGCGGCACTACGTTGCCCAGCAGCTCCAGCCGGGTGCGGCGTTCCCTTCCGAGCGTGATCTCGCCGTCCGGTTCGGGCTGGCACGAATGACCGTCAGGCAGGCCATTGATTCCCTGGTGGCGGAGGAAGTCCTGGAACGGGTCGTCGGATTGGGGACCTTCGTCAGCAGGCCCAAGATGGATCTGCAGGTGAAGCTGACCTCCTATACCGAAGAGATGCAGAGGCGCGGGATGGTTCCCGCCGCCCGCGTCCTCAGTTTCGAGCAGATTCCCGCCACGGCGCTGCTGGCCAGGGAACTGCAGCTGGACGAGGGCCAGCCGATTGTCCGTTTCCGCCGCCTGCTGCTGGCCGACGGGGAGCCGATGAGCGTGGATGAGAACTTCATCCCCGCACACCGCGTTCCGGGCATCCTGGATGATCCGCCGCCGAGCTCGCTCTACAACGTTCTCAGCGAGCGGTTTGGCCTGGTCATGGAGTGGGGCGAGGACATGATTGAGGCAACGGCGGCCTCCCCGTCCATTGCCCGGCTGCTGCAGGTGGACATGGGGGAGCCGCTGCTGAAGATACAGCGGCATGCCTTTGTCTCGCGCGCCATGGTGGACTATTCCGTGTCCTTCTACCGGGCGGACCGCTACAAGCTGTGGGTTCCGCTGCAGCGCCCCGGTGTCCAGTCCCCACGGGCCTACTCCGCCAACAGGAAACACAGCTGATGCAGCC
>JBBRKU010000285.1:0-4135 GCA_038231735.1 Actinomycetales bacterium
CAGCGCGAAGCGGTTCGCCGCGCTCTCCGCGCTGGGGAAAACGAAGGATGTGGTCTGGTAGATGGGCAGTGCCCGCGCTCCGGTCGCCGCATCCGGCTCCTGGCCTACATGGATCTGACGTGTTTCAAAAGACCAACCGTTGCTCATACTGTGGCTCCTCCACCGAGGGGGCCGCATCCGACCCTCCGGTGGCAAGCCAGCTCTGCCATGGGAAGGGTCGTGTGACCCGCGCTTGCACTTAGCCGTTTGGCTAAGGCCTGGTCTTCACCCGGGGCACCCCACCGCGGTTGGAGGGTTGCCGGCCAGCGAGCCGGGGCTTGTCGCTGGCACTCGTGACCTGCCTCAAGTGTCCAAGAGGGGCACCCGGGGTCGCAAGATTATGACGGAAATATGACAGCGGACCGCGGAAATAACTCCGCCGCCTGAGCCGTTGAAACAAACAAGATTGCATGCGATATGACTATCGGATGTGAGTCGTGCGGTCGATGGTGCGTTGAAGGCGCGGCGTATTCCAAGGGCTTGGGAAAGCCGCCCGCGAAGGGATGGGCCATGGAAACGGTAGGGGAAATCCAAGCGGCGCAGGCGGTTGCCATCATCCTTCCAAAGGTCCTTCGCACGGCCATCACGGTGGGCGGTGCAGCCGTAGGTGCCACGGTGGCCGTGAGCGCCATTACCGTCCTGGAAGGGCTGTGGGTCCGGGGACGGCTGCTGGGTCTCGATTACGGCATGGAGACGGCGGCCGCGCCCGCCGAGTTCGGCACGGAGTACGACGGCGATCCGCTGAACCTTGCGCTGCTGGGCGATTCGCTGGCCGTCGGAGTCGGAGCCGGCACGCGCGAAGCGACGGTAGGTTTCCTGCTGGCCGCGGGCCTGTCCAAGGCGTCCGGCCGGCCGGTCAGATTGCACCAGGTGGCCGTCGTCGGCAGCGAATCCAGCGAGCTCGCCGCCCAATTATGCACCCTGGAAGAAAGCGTGGCCCATCCCGAGGTTGCCGTCATCGTGGTGGGCGGCAACGACGTGATGCATCTGCAGAGCATCCGCGGCGCCGCGAACCACCTCGCGGAGACGGTCCGGGAGCTGCGGCGGCGGGGCTGCCAGGTGGTGGTGGCAACCTGTCCGGACATGGGAACGGTCCGCCCGTTCTTCCAGCCGCTGAGGTTCTTTGCCCATTGGCTCAGCCGCGCGCTGGCCACGACCCAAACGATTGTTGTGCTGCGCAACGGCGGCCGCGCGGTGTCTTTGGCTGACACAGTGGGCCCGATATTCCGCAAGGACCCGCACCTGATGTTTTCAACCGACAATCTCCACCCCTCCGCGCTGGGCTACGCGCGGGCTGCCGATGTGCTGTTGCCCAGCGTCTGCGCGGCGGCGGGCTACCGCGTGGGCCCCGCGGCCACTGTGCCGCACCGGATCTACCGAAAGGGCGGCCGGTACCCGCTCGCGTGGTACGCCTTCCGGGCCTCCCGACAGGCGGGGACGGAGATCACTCCGTCCCAGGACCGGCACGGGCGGCCGGCGTTCCTGAGCGGCATTCCCTTCCCGAAATGGCAGCATGCTTAGGGTATTTCTCCGGCAATATAAGGTCCCACCACGGTAAGGGTTCCCTAAGTCGAGAGCCATCTCACAAAGTGCCAAGATGATGGCATGCGCATGGATCACGTCTCTTACGCCTGTGAATCAGATGGCCTCGTGGCCACTACCGAGAGGATCGCTGCTGCCCTCGGTGTTGAAGCAATACGTGGCGGAGTCCACCCACGCTTCGGCACCCGCAACATGATTATCCCCCTCACCGACCACCACTATCTGGAGGTCGTCGAGGTGCTGGACCACCCCGCCTCGGACAAGGCCCCCTTCGGGCAGGCCGTCCGGGCCCGCTCCGCCGCGGGCGGCGGTTGGATGGGCTGGTGCGTCGCCGTCCAGGACCTCTCCCCCTTCGAGGACCGGCTGGGCCGCAGCGCCGTACCGGGCAACCGCAAGTTCCCCGACGGCCAGGAGCTGATCTGGCAGCAGATCGGCATCAAGGGCCTGATCGCGGACCCGCAGGTGCCGTACCTGCTCAAGTGGGAGGGCGATCCGGCGCTGCACCCGTCGCTGGCGCGTCCGAGCACGGTGAAACTCTCCAAGCTGACCATCGCCGGCTCTGCTGCGCGCGTCACCGAATGGCTGGGCGAGCCAGTGGAACGCCCGCTGGAGGATGTCGCCGTGGAGTGGATTGCCCCGCACGGCACGCCGGGCATCATGAGTGTCACGTTCGAGACGGCCAACGGCGCCGTCACCGTGTAGTACCTCTTTCAAGCAATACCCCGCGGGACTCCGGCAATGGTGCCGGAGTCCCGCCGCCTTTGGCCGGAACTGCTCTTGGCCGGGAGCAGCTTTTGGCCGGGGCCACTTCTGCAGGGTTCGCGCCTAGCCGAAGCCGAGCGCGGGGCCGGCCACGAACGCCGTGATGTCCAGCAGGGCGTGCGCAATGACCAGCGGCATGATGCGTCCGTAGCGCCGGTAGAACCAGCAGAAAAGCAGTCCCATCGCGAAGTTGCCGATGAACGGTCCAAAGCCCTGGTAGAGGTGGTAGCTGCCGCGCAGCAGCGCGCTGGCCAGGAAGGCCGCCGTCGTCGACCATCCGAACCGGCCGAAGCGGTCCAGCAGGTAACCGACAACGATGACCTCCTCCACCACTCCCTCGCGGATAGCCGAGATCACCAGCACCGGAATGGTCCACCAATAGGCATGCAGGCCGCTGGGGATGATCTGAGTGGTGATCCCCAGGCCGCGGCCGGCGAAGTACAGGCCCACCGAGGGCACTCCGATCAGCACCGCCAGGCCCAGCCCCCAGAGGAAGTCGCGCCCGGGGCGTTTGAGCGTGAAGCCCAGCCTCTCGAACGCCGACCGCCCAGGTTCCCACAGGAAATAGAGCGCCAGCGCCACTGGCACCAGCGCGAATCCGATGCCCAGCAACTGGTAGGTCAGGTCGAAGTACCCGCGGGAGCTCTGCGTCTGGTTCAGCGTTGAGGTGCCCTGGGACAGCGGGGCACGCGTCAGTTTGTCCAGCAGCTGGACGACGGCGTAAACGGCCGATTGCCCCAGCGACAGTCCCAGCACAATCCAGACCTCGGCCCGGAGCCGCCGACGTGGCGCTCCGGCCGGGTGGGTGGTGGGGGCCGGGGCGGGTATGGCATCGCTCATGCCCACTATCTTGCCGGTATTTCCTGAAGATCAACTGGTTCCTGAAGCCAAGCTCCGTTGCGGCGCCGTCATGGGGCGCGCCGGGCACCGGGCCTTGCATCGATATGCTTGGCTTCTATGAGTGCGCCCCGCCAGATCATTATGGTTCGCCACGGCCAGTCCGAGGCGAACATCGACCAGTCCATCTACAACCGCGTTCCGGATTACCGGATTCCGCTGACGGAACTCGGCCGCGAGCAGGCCGCCGCGGCGGGCGAGGAAATCCGCCGTCGGCTGGCTGGCGAAAAAGTTTGCATCTACGTCTCCCCGTACCTGCGGGCCTACGAAACGCTTGAGGCGCTGCAGCTTGGCGGGATGGTGGAGCGGGTGATCGAAGAGCCCCGGCTGCGCGAGCAGGACTGGGCCAACTTCCAGAAGCCGCTGGACATTGCGGACCAGAGGGAGCTGCGCAACGCCTACGGGCATTTCTTCTACCGCTTCCGTGAGGGCGAGTCCGGCTCCGACGTCTACGACCGGATCTCCTCCTTCATGGAAACGCTCTACCGGCACTGGTCCAAGCCCGGCTATGCCCCGAACACCCTGCTGGTCACCCACGGGCTGACCATGCGGCTGTTCTGCATGCGCTGGTTCCACTGGTCCGTGGAGTACTTCGAATCGCTGAACAACCCCGGCAACTCGGACGTCCGTACGCTGGTGCGGAACCGGGACAAGTATGTGCTGGACAAACCCTTCGACCAGTGGTCGAAGATCAGCACGACCCAGACCGTGCTGGACGCCCCGCGCGTGAGGTGGTGAGCCGGAGTCTACTCTGGAAGCAGGGGTGTACGTCGGCGGAAGGTGTGGGAGATGACAACCAAAACAGCGCGACCGTTCTTCAACCGCGAACCCGAATCGAGCCAGAGCACGTTTACCGTGGTGCTGGCCTTTGCCGTTAACCTGGTCATCGCGATAG
>JBBRKU010000286.1:0-4128 GCA_038231735.1 Actinomycetales bacterium
ATCTGCGGATGTGATGCCTTATGGCTACGGTCCTTCGGATTTGCAAAGCGCATATTCATTGCCTTCGTCCACCGCAGGAGCAGGAAGGACGGTGGCTGTTGTGGGCGCCTTCGAGCTGCCCTCGGCCGAGTCTGATCTGGCCACCTATCGGACAAAATTCAATCTGCCACCATGCACAACGGTCAACGGCTGTTTCCGTAAGGTGGACCAACGCGGAGGGCAAACCTATCCGCCCGCAGACCCGGGGTGGGGGCAGGAAATCGCTCTTGACCTGGAAATGGTCAGCGCCACCTGCCCAAACTGTTCGCTGCTGCTCGTCGAGGCGGATAGCGCTGACCTCAGTGATCTGGGAACAAGCGTAAACACGGCGGTCAGCCTGGGCGCGCAGTACATATCAAATTCATACGGCGGTCAGTCATCGAGCTATGACAGCAGCTACGACGCGTCCTACTATGATCACCCGGGCACCGTCATTACGGCGGCCTCCGGCGATGACGGATACGGCATCCAATATCCTGCCGCCTCCCCCTACGTGACCGCCGTCGGCGGTACGTCGTTGACCCGATCATCGGGGCCCCGGGGGTGGAGCGAGACCGCGTGGAGCGGCGCTGGCAGCGGCTGCGCAACAAACGATCAGAAAAAACCCTGGCAAACAGATACCGGCTGCAGCTCCCGGACAACAACTGATGTATCGGCCGTAGCGGACCCGAGGACAGGAGTAGCGGTCTACGACTCAACGCCGAACAACGGCTCCTCCGGCTGGCTCGTATTGGGCGGCACCAGCGCTGCCGCCCCGATAATCGCTGCTAGCTATGCTCTGGCGGCCCGGCCAGCCGCTGGAAGCAACGCGGCGTCCTATCCCTATTCACACCCCCGTGATCTCAATGATGTGACCAGCGGCAGCAACGGCTCGTGCGGAGTCTCCTACATGTGCACTGCCGGGACTGGATACGATGCCCCCACCGGCCTGGGAACGCCCAACGGGGTGAATGCCTTCACTCCAGGTCCGACGGACCTGGTGGCACGACTTGCTGGGTCCGACCGCTACGCCACCAGCGCGGCGATCGCAGCCACCTTCCCGGTTGGGCCCGCGGTCGCTTATGTGGCCTCAGGCGTCCAATATCCGGATGCACTGTCGGGCGCGGCCGCGGCAGGGAAGAACAACAGCCCGGTCTTACTCGTGGGAACTAACGGCATCCCGCCCGTGATCGGAGAGCAACTGGCCAGGCTCCAGCCCCAAAGGATCGTCGTCCTGGGCGGGACCGCGGCGGTCAGCAACCAGATTCAGGCCCAGCTCGCCTCCTATACCAGCGGCACCGTCACTCGTTTCGCCGGCCCCGACCGGTATGCGACCAGCGCAGACGTGTCCGCGGCCGCCTTTCCAGCGCAGACCGGGGTTGCCTACATCGCGTCCGGGACTGCCTTCCCGGACGCGCTCTCCGGCGCCGCTGCCGCTGCTGGAACGGCTAGCGGTCCGGTTCTGCTGGTGCCCGGAACCAGCATTCCGTCTGTAGTTTCCAACGAACTTGAACGGCTGCGACCAGGCAGGATCGTCGTCCTTGGCGGAACCGCCGCGGTCAGCAGCGATGTGCAAAATCAGCTGGGCGCCTACACCTCAGGGAATGTAACCCGACTGGCCGGAAGCGACCGCTACGCCACCAGCTCCGCGATTTCAGCGACCTTCGTGCCGAAGGTCTCCGTGGCTTATATTGCCTCGGGCGAGACGTTCCCCGATGCCCTTTCCGGGGCCGCTATCGCCGGCATAAATGATGATCCCGTCCTCCTGGTGCCCGGGGACCAGCTTCCCACCTCGGTTCTCAATGAACTCAGCCGACTCCAGCCAAAGCACATCATCATCCTCGGAGGGACCGGAGTTGTATCCAGCAACGTAGAAACGACCCTGCAGTCATACGTTTACTAGTCCCGGATCCACCCGGGCCGGGCTGGGGGTTCAGCGGCGCAGCCTGCCGGATGCGTGGTTGTCTCGGGATCTGCGGCAAACCCTGACACACCGCACCCGGTGCAGGTAGTGTGCAGAAGCGCGAACCGCTCACATAGGCATTCGGAGCGGATTCAGCGGCCCGACCACCATGCCGGGGGACAGGTGCGTTATAAAGGATTCAATCTGCAGCATCCGCGCCGAGCACTTTCGAGCCGACGTCATCTTCACTATCGGCAGGGGTCGAGTTGGTGTTCGTCAGGGGGAGCGGTGGCGGCGCGCCTGTGGACGCTGAGATTACTCCGTCCGGATCGAGGAGCATGATGGCCCTGAGCTGAAAATGCCGGTGCATAGGTTGAGTGCGAAGCGGCGCCCCGATCCCAGGTCAATCAAGAGGCTGCCAGCGTAGCCAGGCTGGCCGGCGTGAATCCGGTCGAACTCTTCGACGCGTGATCTGAACTTCGTCAGCTTCTCGGCGTCGAAGGAGTTCAGTCTTAATACTGCGTACATTGATATTTTCCTTTGGGATGAGTCTTGGAGGGTCCATTCCGGCATGCCTGCTGCCGGTTGGCTGGTCAGGCGTACCAGTGCCATCCCGGCGGGGTCCAGGTGGAGGGCACGTCGTGGGCGCTGTACCCGTCGCAGTTGCTGCGGGTGTAGCTCACGGAGGCCGGCCGTCATGGAGTTCCCGCACATTTCTCATTGGTCCGTGGTCGGTGGCCGATAGGGGATCGTGTTCCTGGCGGCGGCTCAGCGGCTCTGAATTTGGTGTGCATACATAAACGTCAACATCCCTGTCCGCGAAAACGGGCCGGGTTGGGCGGTCGGCACCTTCGTCATTTGCGGCGAGGGTACTGTGGTGCCGCTCACTCAATCGCCGTTATGGTGCCGCGGAAAGGTTGCGGGCGAAAATCATGGGCCACTCCGCTGAGGCGGGTGCTGGTTGGTGGTTCGGCTTGGCAGATGCCCGCGCAGGCTACAGCCGACGAGACGGAGAGGTCCGTTACGCCGTTCACCCGTGCAATAGCCACCGAACTCTCCTCAGTCTCTTTGACCCGTCCATTCAAGACTCGTCCACGGGGCCGCAGAAGGTCATGCATCTATGCCTTGTCGAATCGTGGGTCACCGTGGTCGAGGGCTTTTGCCGCATGCGGGGCGCCTTTTCGGATCAGCTATTCGAGACCGGCCCGGGTGTAGTCTGGTGCCCGAACCCATCGTCGTTGTGAACGAAGGCGGAGGAAACGGTGGAACCCAGAGTGCTTCACTACGACGCTCAAGGCCGGGGTGAGCCGATCGTGCTGATCCCCGGCGGCCTGACGGGGTGGCTGTCATGGGTCCCACACCAGGACCGGCTGGCCGGCCGCTACCATGCGATTCGGGTCCAGCCGATTCACAATGAGCTCGGCTCGGCGGGCCTTCCCGGGGATCCGGGCTACACGGCGGAGACCGAGCGGGAGTCCCTGCGGCTGACCCTCGACGCCGTGGGTCTCGAAGAACCTCATCTGGTGGGCTGGTCGGGCGGGGGCAAGGCAGCGCTCGAGTTCGCAACCGAATACCCTGATCGCGTCCGCTCCCTCACTCTGGTCGAACCGGCCGCCTATTGGATCCTCGAACAGCTGGGGGACAGCCTTGAGGATGTTGAACGCTTGAATTCGCTCGTTCACGGGCTGTTCGGCCGCCCGGTCACCGCCGAGAATCTTGCCGAGTTCCTTGAACTGGCGGGTTTCGTCGCGAGAGCACAGGATGCGCCGTCGCACCCCAACTGGGACCGGTGGATGACCCACCGGATGGCTCTGTCCTGGCAGGGCGATGAGCTCGACCATCCGCATCGGGCGGTGGAGGAGCTGGCAGGCATCACCTGCCCGGTACTGCTGACCAAGGGGACCAGGACCGCCCCCTGGCTGAAGCGGCTGGTCGATGTTCTCGGGCAGCGGCTGCCGGACGCCTCCGTCGTGGAGCTCGAGGGCGATCACGGCCACCACATCCAGAGCATCGACAGGTTTCTGGGAGCGCTCGAAACGCACCTGGCGCGCACCGGAGACACCCGCACGGCATGAGCAGATGGACTTGCCGGCGCCGGGGAGCGCCGTGGCCCGGCCGCACTTTCGGATCGCAGCCCTGGAAGCAGGGACGGTCGTCAAGGCCTCAGGTGGGCGCGGCGGACAGGCAGAAGCCGCGGACCTCCTCAT
>JBBRKU010000287.1:0-4126 GCA_038231735.1 Actinomycetales bacterium
CAGCCCGAACGCCACATTCTGCCCGACGGTCAGGTGCGGGAAGAGGGCTCCGTCCTGCGCCACGTAGCCCACCTGGCGCCGGTGCGCCGGGACCCAGGTGCCGCCGTCGGCCACGGCCTGGCCGTTGAGCAGAATGCTGCCCGAATCAGGTGCCTCGAACCCTGCGATCAGCCGCAGCAGCGTGGTCTTGCCGGACCCGGACGGCCCCACAATCGCCGTCGTCCCGCCCTTGGCCACGGTGAGGTTGACGCCCCGCAGCACCCGCGTGGGCCCGAAAGATTTGATGGCGTCGCGCACCTCGAGGTGGTTGTCGCTGCTGGCGGCCACGGAGGCGGAGACCCGTTGCGGCAGGGCGTACTCCGGCCGCGGGTGGGTCTGTTCGGAATTGGCCTCGCCGGGCTGGCTGGCGCGCGCTTGGGTCACTGTCCGGCTGCTTTCTTGGATTGGGCGAAGAGGAGGTAGGTCATGGGCGCGGAGAGCAGGATCATCAGCAGCGCATATGGGGCCGCGCCGGCGTAGTCGATCTCGCTGCTCAGCGCCCAGAATTCGGTGGCCAGCGTGGTGGTGCCGTTCGGGGAGAGCAGCAGCGTGGCCGTCAGCTCGTTCACGATCCCCAGGAAGACCAGGGCCGCTCCGCCCGCCGCCGCCGGCGCGCTCAGCCGCAGCGTGACTCGCAGGAACGCCGCGAACGGCGGTTTGCCCAGCGCCCGCGCGGCCTCATCCAGCTCCTTGGGCGCCTGCGCCAGCCCGGCGCGCAGGTTGACCAGCGAGCGCGGCATGAACAGCAGCACGTAGGCGGCCACCAGGACGACGGCGGTCTGGTAGATGGCGGGAATGCCGTGGATCGTGATGGTCACGAACGCCAGCGCCACCACGATGCCCGGCATGGAACTGCTGATGTAGTTGGCGCCCTCCAGCAACCGGCTCAGCCAGCCCGGGTGCCGCACGGCCAGATACGCAAGCGGGAAGGCCAGCACGGTGGTGGCCAGCGCTCCGGCCAGTCCGTAGCCCAGCGTCTGCAGCAGCGAGGTGGCCAGCTCCGGCCGCGCCCAGATGCCCGGGCCGCCGGCAATCAGCCATCGGCCCACGTGGAACAGCGGGACGCCGAGGGCCAGCACGGTCAGGGCCACCAGGCCAAGCTGCGCCGGAAGGGTGTAGGCCCGCAGCTTCAGCCGGGTGGGGGTGGACTGGACGCCGGAACCGATCCGGGCGTATCGCGCGGTCCCGCGGGTGCGGGACTCGGCCAGCAGCAGCAGCAGGCAGAAAAACACCAGCACGCTGGCCAGCATGTTTGCGGCCGTACCGTTGAAGGTGGACTGGAACTGCTCATAAATTGCGGTGGTGAAAGTGTCGAAGCGGATCATCGCGAAGGCACCGTACTCGGACAGCAGGTGCAGTGAGACCAGCAACGCGCCGCCGGCAATCGCGAGGCGCAACTGCGGCAGCACCACCCGGAAGAACACCTGCCAGCCGCCCAGCCCCAGCGAGGCAGCCGACTGTTCCAGCGCCGGATCCAGCCGGCTCAGCGTAGCCGCGGCCGGAATGTACACCAGTGGGAAATAGGAGAGGGTGGAGATCAGCACGCCGGAAAACACGCCGCTCAGCGAGGGGATCGCACTGACCCAGGCGTAGCTGTTCACGAACGCCGGAATGGCCAGCGGCGCGGCGAGCACGATGGACCACACCTTGTGCCCGGCCAGGCTGGTCCGTTCCACCAGCCACGCGCCGCCCACACCCAGCACCACGCACAGCGGCACGGTGATGACCACCAGGGCGATGGTGTTCAGCAGCAGCTCGCCCACCCGCGGCCGGAAAACGAGCGCGGATATGTTGTCCCAGCCGGCGGTGATAGTCATATCCGCCACGTAGCCCAGCGGAATCAGGGCGAACAGCGCTATCAGGGCGGACAACACTACGACGACGGGCGGGGGGCCCGAGCGCTTGCCCTTGCCTCCCGCCGTCGAACCTTCCGCTCCTGCTGGCGCCGGGGCGCGGGCCGGAACGGGCGCGGCATCCGCCGGCGTCGTTGTGGTGGGTGTTGCCACGGTTTTAGAGTAGTCCAGCCTTGGTCATGAGATCGGTGACTCTCTGCGAATTCAGCATGGCCGGGTCAACCTTGGGCGCACCCAGGTCCGCCAGCGGCGTCAGCTTGGCATTGGCGGGGACATTGCTGGCCACCGGGTATTCGAAGGAGGTCCCGGTCTGCAGGATCTCCTGGCCGGCCTTGCCCGTGATGAACTTCAGGAACTCCTGGGCCTGCTGCTGGTGCTTGCTGGAGGCCAGGACGCCGCCGCCGGAAAGGGAGACAAAGGCGCCCGGATCCTGGTTCTTGAAGTACTCCAGGGCGACGTTGTTGCTGTTTTCCCCGGTCTGGGCCTGGTCGCCGAAGTAGTAGTAGTGGTAGATGATCGCGCCGTCCGCCTCGCCGGAGTTGACGGCCTTCATGGCGGTGCTGTTGCCTTTGTAGGACTTGGCGTTGTCCTTCATCGACTTGAGCCAGGACAGCGTGGCGTCCTCGCCCTTGAGCTCCAGCATGGCGGAGATGATGGCCTGGAAGTCCGCTCCGGACGGGGAGGCGGCCCAGCGGCCCTTCCAGCTGCTGTTGGCCAGATCCATGATGGATTTGGGCAACTGATCCGCCTTGAGCTTGGTCTTGTTGTAGGCGAAGACGGTGCTGCGGGCCGCGATGCCAGTCCATTTGCCCGTGGAGGGGCGGTAGTCGGCCGGGACCTGGGCGAGGGTGTCCATGTTGATGTCCGTGAACAGGCCGGCGTTCTCCACCTGCGTCATCGCGGGGGAGTTCTCGGTCAGGAAGACGTCCGCTGGAGAGTTCTTGCCCTCCTGGACCAGCTGGTTGCTCAGCTCCGAATCGTCGCCGCTGCGCAGGGTCACCTTCATGCCGGTCTGCTTGGTGAAGGCGTCCGCCCACTCTTTGGTCAGGGCCTCATGCTGGGCGTTGTAGACGGTGATCGAGTCCGTGCTGCTGGACTGGCCGGATCCGCTGGAGCCGGCGCCGCAGGCCGAGAGTGTGAGCATGGAGGCAAGGAGGGTGGCGACGGCGGCCGAGGGCTTGGACGCAGCCTTGAATCGGAACTTCACGAAGGAACCTTTCGGTGGCGGATCGGGACTCGCGGAGCCCCGGACTTGGGTCGGGCTCACTCCAATGACTGTAGGTTAGCCATACCTAACTATCCAACCGGAATCACCCGTTTGTGACGAGGATCACTCCAATTACGCAATGTTTACGTCACGTAATTAGTCTAGGCCGGATCCGGCCGCTTTTCCGACTCGCAGCGGAGCTGGAAAGCGCACTCGAAGGTCATCCAGGCCTGAAGCTGTGTGGAGAGTTCGACGGCGGTTACGTCCGGCTGTGCGGCTGGCTGGGCGCCGAACTGCACGCCGCCGAACTGCACGCCGAACTGCAGCGGGAAGGCCGTGAATGGCTCGGTGCGGCGGCCGGACCAGAGGGCCTCCGCGGTGTCGAGGACAAGTTTCGCGGCCGTGGCCCGGGCCGCCTCCGGCAGGGCATGGTGCCGGGCAGCGATGGCGAGGTACCTCACCAGGATCCCGGTGAACAGACCCCGATCGCCGGGACCCTCCGGGCGCAGCGGCCGGAGACGGTGCAAGGAACCGGGCCCGCCGCGGGAGGTGCCGTCGCCGCCGTCGGGCGTCAGGTCCTGAGTGAGGTGCAGGCTGATGGCGTCGATCAGCTCGGCCGCGGAAGCCAGATTGCGCTCGCCGCCCAGCTCGAGAAGGGCGCCCAAGATCGGTCCCTGGTTGTAGGTGTAGATGGTGAGCTCAATTTCGGGGCGGTCGGGATGGGGGTGGATGCCATCCATGTAGAGGCCGTTGCCCGGGTCGAAGAGGGTGTTCCGGAGCCAATCCACCAGGCTTTGCGCGCGTTCCTTCTGGCCGTTCCGGGCAAAATACAGCGCGGACGGGGCTGTGGCGGGGGTGTTCTTGAAGTCGCGTTGGCGGGACCAGAAGATTCCGCCGCCGAGGTCGCCCGTGTGGGCGTCGGCCAGCTGTGAGCCCAGGGCAGCCGAGGCCCGGCGTGCGCTGGGCATGCCCCCGGGCCGAAGCCGGCGGGCCAGCGTATCCGCCCGGCCGCTTGCCAGGGCCAGCC